>JANQFW010000081.1 GCA_028277625.1 Candidatus Gastranaerophilales bacterium
TCTACAGAGAGTAGCAAAAGTATCATTTATCTGGCAATGTTACATTTAATGCTTAAGCGATTAGCTAAATGATAAACTTTTCAGACAGCCTCTTAAAGATATTCAGTTGTTTTTTGCGGCTTCCTTTGGTATTCTCCTTAGGAGTTCTTGAAAATTAACTAAGATTGTCAATGCAAAAAAAATCATTAAAATAAATATATAATGAACATCTTTTATTCAGGAGCTTGTTGATCATTTTATTAGAGGTGGCTAGCTTTGCTGATTTTTTAGCATAATATATTATGTATAAGTATATCAGGTGTACCTCATGGCTTTTGTTTACAGGTTAGAAAAAGTATTAAACTTTAGGATACAAAAAAAAGATGAACAAGTAGATGTAGTAAAGCAAGCTGAAAAAGAAGTACAGAGAATACAAAATGAAATTAACCAAAAACACAATACGGTAGTGACGCTGCGAGAAAGCATGAGAACAGCAGATCCAATGATGATGGAGTCTTATGACAACTATATAGTACATCTATATGAAGTTATCGAACAATTGGAGCAAGAAAAAGCAGTTGCTGTCGAAAAATTGCAAGAAGAAAAAGAAAAATTGGCTGAATTAGAAAAAGGTGTTAAAGTTCTTGAAACTCATAAAGAAAAAATGTACGAGCAATACCTTGAAGAAGAAAAAAAGCGAGAAATGAAAATGCTCGATGAAGTTGCAGGACAAAAGTATTTTGCAAAAATGAAACAGCAGCAAGAAGAGCTTGAAGAAGCAGAACAACAAGGGTTAGATATTGATGAATATTGATGATAAGCAAAATAATAAAAATTTTAATAAAAATAATGCCTTACCTAAAAAAAACAGTCTAGAAATACTTATGAAACAAATGGATAAAAGAACTGAATTAATAATAGATTTAAATGCATCTACAGACTCTGGTTTTTCTTCTTTTTTGCAAGAGCCTCAAGAGATTGAGGATGATTTGGAATTAATTGAAAATGAGCAACAGCAAGAAGCTATAAAGCAAATGGCAGAAGAAAATATAAATATTAAAGCGTCAGAAGACCCTGTTGAAAAAGAAAAAATAGATATAAACAACGTAAATTTATATTTAAAATCTAAAAATATAGAGTTTAATGATAGCAAATTGAGTATAAATTTAGAAAAGCTTGATAAAAATGATATTGAATTCTTTAAAGAATGTTTTGTAGACAGAAAAGATGTTCAGATTGATGTAACTAATATTCAAAACATGCAGGCAAATATTATAATTCCGCAAACCGGCCAACAGGTGTCTTATAAAAGTTTTAATGTGTCCAAAGGTTTATCAAATCTAATTGAGTATGCTTATACTTCTCAAAAACCAGTGAGATTAGATTTTGGTAAAAAATCAGTGATATTAAATATTGATAAAGAGGGTAAGCTTAGTGCTCAGTTTATGAGTAATGATCAGGCTATGGAACAAGTGATAAAAAGTAATCTTCATTATTTAAAAGATAAGTTTGATTCAGAAAAAATTCCTTATAAAGAACTTTCTTATAAAAGTAATTCTAAGCGTCAGCAAAAAGACAAGCAAGGAGAATAGTAAATGAATGATCCATTTATAACGGGTATTAATTGTCAGCGCACCACCTTAGATTGGATGAGTTTGCTTACGACTAATATGACAAACATTTATACTCCAGGGTATAGGGCGCGTAAAGCTAATTTTGGTACGTTTTTACACGGATCAACTTTTGATGATCTTAGGGTAAAGGCTTGGCAGGGTAAAGCTATGCCTGGTACAGCGCCTGAAAATTTGTATATAGAAGGTAAAGGCTTTTTTGTTGTTAAAAAACCTAATGGTGTTAAATATTATACTCGTTTGGGGGAGTTTGCATTCCTCGGTGACGGATCATACAAAACTAAAGAAGGATATAGTGTTCAAGGTTACATTCTAAATGATAAGGGTGAGATAATGTCTAGCTCTGCTCCTCAATCTAAGGTTCCGCATGCCACTGCTGAATCTCAAGGAGGCCCTGACTTTAATGCTATGACAGAAATTAAATTATGGAGAGATCCTTCTAATGGCAAATGGTTGGGTAAATATGACGAGTTTAAAATTAAAAAAGATGGTATTTTATACGGGCAAGCAGAAAAAGGAAAAGTAAGTGTACCTTTATATAAAATTGCTCACGTAAAATTTCCTAATGCAGCGCAATTATCAGAAATAAAGGATGGGTATTATGCCGAAAATCCTCAGTCTGGGAAGCCTATATTGGGTAATGCAATTATTAGGTCAGGTGTGATAGAAATGTCTAATGTTAACTTTAGGGAAAATATTGCTCACCTGGCTGAAGCAAAAATGCAGGTGGAAATGACTAATAAAATTATCCAAACAAGTAAACAATTACTTCAAGAGTCTATGAAGCTTTTACAATAAGGCTTTATATTGAAATAAAGCGAGCTTAAACATGCAAAAACAGTTATCTCTATTAATTATTATATTATTCCTTGCTTCTTTACCGGTAAGGGGAGGGGATTTATACACATATAGCCAAAAAGCCAATGAAAGCTTTAGCTCTGGCAACTATAAGCAAGCTATATATTATTATGATAAACTTATTAACTTAAAGCCTGAGGATGATAGGCTTTACTATAACTTGGCCTTGGCTTATAAGAAAAGTAATCAGCTTGATTTGGCTTTAAAGTCTATAAATAAAGCTATAGAAATGAAGCCTGACAATAAAGATCATCTAATGCTGCAAGCTAATTTATATGGTCTTTTAAATAAGCATGAAAAATCATTAAATATATACAAAGAGCTGTATAAAAGATTTTCTGGTGATAAACAGGTAGTAAATAATTTGGGTTACTACTTTTTTAGGGTCATTAAAAAATCTGAAGATGTTGACTTTGATAAAACTATTCAGTATGCAACAGAAGCTGTAGATACTTTTCCAGAGGACCTTAGTTTTCTTCAAAAATTAGCAATTTTATACTTGGAGTCCAAAAATTATGGTAAAGCTCTGGGTACATATAAAAAGATATTAAGGCTTGATCCTGCTAATAAAACTGCTTTATCTAACTCTGAATATATTATGTATAATAAAAAATCTATTGACCTGAGAAATGCAATAGATAGAGCGCAGCCAAGCTTAAAAGCACCTAAGAAGTTGTATAAGCTAGTTAAAGTTAAAAAAGGTGTTAATCCTCAGATTAGGCAAAAAGCTTATTATTTATTAGATTTAATTTATTCTGATTATGAAGGTAGAATTTTATTAGAAAATGTTAAAAAGAAAAAGATTAAAATATATATTACTCCCAACGGAAAAAATGCACATAAAGCATTTGCTCTGAAAAAAACCCATACTTTTAGTGTTTATGGAGTGCCCTTAAGTTTTACTTCGGATACCATAAATATTGAAGAAGATTATATCAATCGCTTTTTTGATACAAATTTAGATCCAGAAGCTAGAATGAGTAGTATTGTAGTAATTGTACATGAGGCATGTCATGCTGTTAGGTCTGCGCTGCGCAAAAATAAAGAAAACTCTTTAGAAGAAGAGATTACCAGCAGCATCATTGGATTAAATATCGCTCATAAACTTATTTTAAATCGTACTCTTACCAAGCAAGAAACATATAGATATGCAAAAGGCTACTTAATTGGATCATTAAGCGATGATCATGCCAAACTTAGACCTTATAATGGATTTAGTGAATTTATAGAGCTTGATTTGCATATAAAAATACCTTATAATGATACTTTTAAAGATCTAAGTGCATTATATAAAGAGGTAAAAGATCAGGTTAAGTACACTCATACTGATTTAGAATATGGAAACAGGATTTATTACTCTTATTAAGTAAACTTTTGTAAATTTAATGAGTAAAACTAGCAATAATAAAATGAGTTTATGTTTTATAATAGTGGAATATTTTAGGGGAATGTTTTTAAATGATTGGTCAGGATCACTTTAGAAAAAATGTAAATCCAGACTTGTATAAAGGCATGTGCACGTATGATCATAGCAAAAATGGAAGTCAGGTTTGCATCAATAATCAACCACAGGATGTGGTTACGATATCTCAATCACAGCGCAAACCGGATGTAAATCATCAAGAAAAAGATCCATATACAGAATATCCATTAAGGGGCTTTGCTTATTCAAATGAAGTTGGAGTGGCTCTTAAGGATTTAAATCCTATTTGCGGTAAGCTGGAAAAATTTTTCTGGGTGCCCGCGTTAAGTTATTTTGCACTAGATGTAGCTGATAAGTTTAAAAAAGGTAAAGAAGAAGGCGGTACTATTAAAGGCGTGCAGTGTGGTGTAAGGCAAGGTATATTTCATGCATTATCCAGCGCGGCACTGCCAATGCTAGCCATAGATATAGGCAAAGAAGCTTTTGAAAAGGGTGGAAATTTCTTAAAAAAACAAATCAAGGATGGCAATATAGTCAAAGAAAAATTCCTAAAGAATACTCCTCTTGTAAAAACTGTTGGTGGTTTTGCCGCATTAATTCTTGCAGCTAAGCCTATTGATAAATTTGTTGAGCACTATGTTATTGAAAAGGGTATCAATCCTTTGTTAGGCTTAAAGGGTGAGCACGAACCAAAGAAATAAAAACTTTTTTATTTATAAATTTTTTTTAAGTTTAATTATGTTTTCATTTTAATAATCAGGCTTTTTATGTACAATCATTGATATTAGATAAGAAAATTTAAGAAATAATCTATAATTTATTTCTTGTGTAATTCAGTGATTATCTAGTGAGTTTTTTGGAAGTATAAGAAAAAATGCAAGATAAAAAGTACCAAGTTTTAAAATCAGTTTTTGGATATGATGAGTTTCGAGGGCAGCAGGCTAAGATTATTGATCATATTCTTTCTGGTAAAAATGCAATGGTCTTAATGCCTACTGGTGCAGGAAAATCACTGTGTTACCAAATTCCTGGCTTATGCTTGGAAGGATTAACTATTGTTGTTTCGCCGTTAATAGCACTAATGGAAAATCAGGTAATTACTCTTCAACAGTTAGGCATAAAAGCTGCTTTTTTAAATTCTAGCCAGAATTTTGAAGAAAATTTTTCTGTGATTAAGCAAATGCGAAGTAACGAACTTGATCTTGTGTACGTTGCTCCAGAGAGAATGTTGAGTGAAAGTTTTTTAAGCTTGCTAGAAGAATGCAATATTTCCTTGTTTGCAATTGATGAGGCTCATTGTGTATCTCAATGGGGGCATGATTTTAGGCCCGAATATCAACAGCTCGAAGCACTAAAACAACAATTCCCACATGTTCCAAGAGTTGCTTTGACTGCTACAGCAGATGAGCTTACCAAGAAAGATATATTAAAGTGTGTAGGCATTGAGAAAAACAATGTTTATATTTCTAGTTTTGACCGCCCAAATATAAAATATCATATCAAATTAAAAAATAATGCTAAGATCCAGCTTTTAAATTTTTTAAATACTCATCATCCTGATGATTCTGGTATTGTATATTGTATTTCTCGCAAACGTGTTATGCAAATGACTGAATATTTGATCCAAAACGGATTTAAAGCTTTGCCTTACCACGCTGGCCTGGATAATGATGTTAGAAGCAAGAATCAGGAACGGTTTATAAAAGAAGATAATATTATAATAGTTGCAACAGTTGCATTTGGTATGGGAATAGACAAGCCAGATGTAAGGTTTGTAGCTCATATGGATTTGCCTAAGAGTATTGAGTCCTACTATCAAGAAACCGGTAGGGCTGGCCGGGATGGTTTAGCTGCTAATGCTTGGTTGGTTTATGGATTACAAGATATATCTTTGCAAAAAAAATTTTTGGATGACTCTGAGGCTGCACCAAAGCAAAAAGAATTAGAACGCCAAAAGCTTAAGTCCTTACTTGGATTTGTTGAAACTACGCAGTGTAGACGTGAGTTTTTACTTAAATATTTTGGAGAAGTTCAAGACGAACCTAATTGTGGCAAGTGTGATAATTGTTTGACTCCTGTAAAAAGCTTTGATGCAACAGTTGCAGTGCAAAAAGCTTTATCTTGTGTGTTTAGAACAGGGCAAAAATTTGGTACTGCTCATGTTATAGATGTTTTATTGGGTAAATCTACTACCAAGGTTCAAAATAATAGGCATGATAAGCTTAGCACATATGGTATTGGTAAAGAATTCGGACTGAATGAATGGAAATCTATTTTAAGGCAAGCTGTTTCTATGGGTTTATTAAACGTTGATATTGATGACAACAGTGCTTTAAAGCTTGCAGTTAGAGCTAAATCAGTATTAAAAGGCGAAGAAAAAATCTTTTTAAGGCAGGATAAGACTCCAACTGTTAAAACAAAAGCTTCTGCACCTGAAAAGGCTAAAAAAGTTGAATTTGATAGTATTCCGGATCAGGAATTATATGATAGACTTAAGGAGCATCGCTTAACCATTGCTCGAGCTCAAGGGGTGCCACCTTATGTTATATTTCATAATAGTGTATTAGCGCAAATGGTATTAAATAAGCCTAAACATGTTTATGAATTAAGACAAATCCCCGGCATTGGTGAGGTTAAGCTTGATAGGTACGGTGAATCCTTTATTAATGTTGTTAATAATTCGACTGGAAAGATTATATTAAAGAGATAAAATTCTTTAAGCTGTTTTTGTTTTAATAAACGTAAAATATTAGCTATCTTTATTATTTAAAGTTTTCGTATTCATCCAAGCGTCAATCGCAGATGCTCCTAAATCAATTAAATATGTTACACCAGCTATGCCTGCAATCGCTTTACCAGCGTTTTGAATATTTTTTTGATTGCTGTTTTTGCTGAGCTGATGAGAGATGCCTGCTAAAACTAACATAGGAAGTCCTAAAATAAAGGCCAAGCCTCCTTTTTTGTTTTCACCTAACATAAGTTGACCAGAGCCTGGAACTAGTAAAGAACTCCATAATGGAATAGAGCTTTTTTGTTCAGGCTTAGCTGAGCGCTTGTAGAACACTTTTCTTTCAAATTTAACCTCAGATTTTTGTTTTTTTCCAAAACCGGTTTGTTTTTTATAGGCTCGAGAAGAATTTAAAATTATACCCATAATAAGATAACCCCAACATTTTGCAAATAGTATATCTCTATCTATATTAAATCTAAACAAGTTATTTTTTAATAGCTATTATTAAAAAAATTAATATTTATTAATCATTTTTTAGAATTTTTACTGAAAAGTTTAATTTCTTCAATGCATATTGGAATGATTATATACGCAGCAAAGAATAATATCACAAAAATAAAAACAGTTTCTATCATTTTTTCCAAGTCTATAAATTATAAAGTAATGTGCATATTATTAAGAAAATAAATTACAACCTAACAATTTTAGCATAAGAAAACAATTTGATTAATTATTTTTTGTGAAATTTTGAAAAATAATATTCCCAAATTTTAATTTCCCCGCAATATTTGCATACTGCATGGTGGTTCATAAATCCTAAATCTGGTATAAATTCATAGTTATCAACATTAATAATTATTTCATCATCTTCATTGCGCGATTCAGAAATGTTTCCAGCTCCTTGATAATCAGGGCTGAGTATTAACCCAAAGTTATCTATAGAGCCGCATTTTTTACATCTAAACATATTAAAACTTCTTTTCGTAATGGTATTTTCTTGAAAGAATGTCAAAGTAAAGTAGTGAGTAAGCACAAGTACCAAGAGGTAAAAGTAGTAAAGTTATAACTATCTTAAATGTTGATAAAAATGCTAAGTTTGCTGCAACATCAATATTTTCTTTTAGCTTGATAGAGCCTTGGCTTACCTCTGAAATGAAATTTGTTATAAAGTTAGGGGTATTAACCAGTTTTTGTAAAAAAGCTTTGAATGGCAAAGCTAGCCAATTTATAACATTAAGCTTTTGAAGACCGTCTTCAGCAAGTATAGGTATAAGCGTGCCTGTGATTATGCCAACTATAGTAGCTAAAATTAAAGTCCTGAAAAAGTTTTGATTAACTATGTTGCAGCTTTTTTTTAGTGTTTCAATAGCTGACAAATTTTCAAATGCAAAGATCTGATAGCTTAAGCTTAAGTATACACTAATAACACAAAGCAAGATAAACGTAATAGCGGATAATATAAGTACACTAATAGAAACAACCATATGCCCAATACCTGCTGCATAACCTAATACCGCAAGCAGAAATGGAACTAAAGGAATAATAATCCAAATAAGTGTTAAAATTAATAAAAGTATTATATAATCTTTTGTTCTGAGTTTTACTACGTTGTTATAAGTGTCATAGCTTTTAAGTTTTCCTGATTTAATAAGTTCAAGTATCATTAGGTTAAGAGAGACTGTGACAACTAGAAGCTCCCAGAAAGCTTTAACAAATATAAAAAATCCTGGTATTACGCTGATAATAATTACCAATACAAAAAGCCACATATTTTTTATAAGTTCTGCTTGGGAAAAGTGCTGCTGGGCATACTCTGTTATAAAATAAGTTGGACCTAAAATAAGTCCAATACCAAGAACCTGTCCAAATATAGGAAAAAGCATTGGTCTTGTAAGCGGAAGTATATTTTTTATATAAACAAGAAAACTTTTAAATATAATAAAAAATATATTTTTTGGTTCAGTGATAACGCTATTTGGATTCATAATCAGTCCTCAATTATATCCTTAGTTCCTCTTTCTAATTTAGTATAATACATCAAGCGTTTAATTATACTTATTTTTTATAATAGCTCTAAAATACGTTTCGATTACCCAGCAGTATAAAATATATTCTTGTTATAATAATATTTACGCCATAATTATATTTTTATAAAGGTATATTAATGAATGAATTAATCCAGAAGATAACAAATTTACAAAAATCAGACTATTACGATAACGCCAACTTACATATTCATACAAATTTATCAGATGGAATCCTTACGCCACAGGAAGTTATTAAAAAAGCAAAAGAAGTGAATTTAAAATACATTTCAATAACAGATCATAATTCAATAGAAGCATATAATATTATAAAACCGGGTATTTATGATAACACAGAGTTAATTTCTGGCGTGGAATTTGACTGCTGGTACAAAACAAACTTTATACATATTATAGGATATGGTATAAATATAAAAGATAAAAATTTAAACAAACTATGTGCTAAAGCAAAAGCAGGTAAAACAATCGATTTAGTCAGGCTGTGCGCAGGTAGACGCTCGACAAAAGCAATTAATTGTATAAAAGAAGCCGGTGGTATTGCAGTTTTAGCGCATCCGGCATGTTGCTGGAATTTCAAATTAAAACAAATGATATCAGAATTAAAGTCTCAAGGCTTAGACGGGCTAGAAGTTTATTATCCTTATAAAAGCCATAGAAAAATAATCAGGTTTCATTCAACTAAAATTATTGAACAAATTGCAGATGATTTAAATTTAATAAAAACAGGCGGTGCTGACAGTCATGGTACAAACTTAAAAGATAGATAATTTAAGAGTAATAAGACTTTTATAAATTTATTTTCATTTTTTTATGAAATTTAGAGGAGAGTTATGTATGTTGAATAAAGATAAGCTGGTCGAAGTTATCACAGATGATACTTGTACTAATTGTGCTCATTGTGTTTCCGTATGTCCAGCCGAATATTTAAAAATGAAAGATAATAAGATTAAAGCTAATGCAGATTCACCTTTTGGATGTATTCAATGTGGGGTTTGTATGATGAATTGCCCCAATAATTCCATAAAAATTAGGGGTCAAGGTATTTCTGAGAAAGATTTAATAGAGCTGCCAAAAGAAAAACCTGATTTTAATGCGATAAATTCTTTATTTTTAGGTAGAAGAAGCATAAGAAACTTTAAAAAACAAGAAGTATCTGAAGATCTCATTAATAAAATTCTAGACGCTGGTACAACAGCACCTATTAGCATTCCACCTTCTGAAGTTAAAGTCCTTGTAATTAACGGACAAGATAAAGTTCAGGATTTTGCTTGTGAAATAACAGAGACATTTGATAAAATGATTAAGTTTCTTAATCCTGTTGTGCTTAGGCTTCTAAAACATTTTATGGGTCCTCAGTATGAAATCTTAAAAGAATTTATTATGCCTTATGCCAAATTGGCAATAGATGCAAGAAAAAAAGGAGAAGATATTCTTTTATATAATGCGCCAGCTATCATTGTTTTTTATGGCTCAGAACTTTGTGAGAAGGAAGATCAAATTCTGGCAGCTACTCACGCATCAATAGCCGCAGAAGCTTTAGGGCTTGGTACTTGTATAATTGGTGGTGTTCCACCTTGTATTGATAAAAATAATAAGCTAAGAAAAAAATACGGCCTCCTTAAAAACGAAAAAGCTTCTATTGCTTTTATTTTAGGTCATCCTGATGTTAAATTTAATAAAGGGATAAAAAGAAGATTTAAAGATGTAAAGTATTTTTAATTTATTTATTTTAAAGGAAGATTTTTGTATACATTTCTTAAAAAACTCCCTTGCTTCTAAAGGCAAAGGAGTTTTTAATTATTTTATTTTTCTAGCTAGTCTTAGTTAAGTTTAGACTAGAATCTGTACTGCGTTTGAAAAACTAACTGTTGAGCATCTTTTTGAGCTTTTCTTTGTTCGTGTACAAAGTTAGCCATTAATTTTAAATGCTTAGCAAAGTAGTAGTTTACACCAGCAACATATCTGTTTCTTCTGTCATCGCCAGCACTTGTATCTGGGTCAAAACGATCGTATCTAGCTAATAACTGAGTTTTATCATTTATATAGTATGTGTTAGAAAGAACTATACCATCAGCATTTCTGCCTTCTTGTAAGTAATTGTCCCTACGTCCAAATTCAACAGATGCTTCATACTTATTGATTTTATATGAGCCAAATAAGCTTAATGTTTTGCCATTTGGACCTGATAAGTCTATTGATCTGTTATCTCTACCAATGAAGTAACCGCCACCAATATTTAATTCGCCTTTATCTGAACGGTTAATTAATGGATTAAACTGAACTCTTGCACCATAAGTAAGATCATCATTGTTATCAGCTGTGTTTCTTAGGTTACCGTTGAAAACACCGGCATCATAGGTTACAAATCCATAATCTCCAGTGATTTTAACACCAACATCTCTAAAATCACTGAACTGAGTTGCGATTTGTGATCTATAAATAAAGTCTAAATCTGGTACATTAGTTGTACCTTCTTTGCCGATTGGTACTCTTGATTGTCCAAACAAAAGTTGATGGTTATCTAAAACATTAGTTGTAACATAAGCATCAACTAAGTTAGCAAAACCGGCAGTGTCGTTGCCTAAGTCAAAACTTGTTTTATACTCTATGTTTTCGTGCAACTTACCTGACATTCTAACTCTAGCACTTGGAATGCTGAAGTTGGAAGGATCGTTTGGAAAACCAAATCCGTTGTCACCTGTGTTTCTGATATTACTTGTAAATCTACCTTGAGCAAATCCACTGAGCTTAAACTTATCGCCAAATCTATGAGACCAAGCATCTTTAACTGTGCCTTGCTCTTTTTCTAATTTAGATACTCTAGCTTCAAGCTTATTATTATTAGTTTCTAAAGCTTGAATTCTGCCTTGTAAGCATCTGGCTTCATTTTTAAATTCATTTCTTAAGATATTAAGTTGAATTTTTTCAGCTTCGTTGATTTCAATTTTGCCTTTTTCAATTTCTCTTACAATGCTAACTAAAATAATAGCCGCTTCATCTCTTGTTAAAGGCTTGTTTATATCAAACCTTTCTGTGTTTACTCTTTTTGTAATATTCTCAAGTGTTTTGTAAACCCAGTGATCTTGCTTTATTTCACCTTTTTGATCAACTGCATTTACTGCAGATGGTAAGTCTTGCAAGTCTGCGAGTGCAATGCTCTGAGCATTAACATTTTGGCAAAATGCTAAGACTGAGCATAAACCAGCTAGTACTAATGATTTTTTAAACATATTTGTCCCCTTTTAATTTTTACAATTTACCCAGACAGGATAAGAATATCATAATAATAAAATGATTATATTATAAACTTTTGTTAAGGTAAATAAGCTTTTATAAGGTTAAATTTTTCTAATATTTTATTAATTATTTTTTTTTATTATTGAAAATAATGTAATCTTATTATTATATAGAGAAGGAAAGGTTTATTAGAGGAAGAAGAATATGAAAAAGATGACTAGTTTAGCCTTGTTATTAATGCTAGGTGTTGCACCTTTTTTAACATCTTGTGGCCCGTCAAAAGAAGCTGCATATGTTAACATTAAAGGCTCTGATACTATAGTTCATGTTGCAAGTTCTATAGCAGAAAGCTATATGGATGATAATCCTGATTCAAGTGTCTCTGTAACCGGAGGCGGTACCGGTACCGGCATTGCAGCCTTGTTAAATGGCACTGCTGATATAGCTAATGCTTCAAGAAGAATAAAATCAAAAGAAACCAACTTAGCCACTAAAAAAGGCATAGAAATAAAAGAAACTGCAGTTGCTAGAGATGGTATTGTGATAATAGTAAATCCTAAAAATCCTGTTGATGAATTAACAATGGATCAATTAAGTAATATCTACAGGGGCAAGGTAAAAAGCTGGAAAGAAGTAGGCGGACATGATTCTTCGTTTAATTTACTATCAAGAGAATCTAGTTCAGGTACATACAGCTTTATACAAAAGACAGTTCTTGGCAAAAAAGATTTTGCTAAAACAGCAAAACTAATGCCGGCAACCTCTTCTATTATTACGGAAGTAGCGTCTTCTAAAGATGCAATTGGTTATGTTGGCTTAGGTTATGTACACGAAGCAAAAAATAAAGTAAAAGTTGTAAAAGTAAAAGCGGACAAAAATGCTAAGTCGGTACTACCTACTGATGAAACTGTAAAAAGTGGAGAGTATCCAATTTCTAGACCTTTATATATGTATTATGACACTAATGCTCACGCAGCAGCAAAAGACTTTTTAAAGTATGTATTAAGTGAAAAAGGTCAAGAAGTAGTTAAACGTGAAGGTTTTGTGAAAATAAATTAAATAAAAAATGAGTGTTATGTGGAAAGAAAAAGCAATTAAAATATTTTTTACTGGAGCAGCCACAACAAGTATTGTTGTAGTAGGATTAATTTTCTTATTTCTCGGCAAGGAGGCAGCTCCTTTTATATTTAGCGAAGATGTCGTTAAATTATTTGGTACGGAATGGGTACCGGTATCTTTTGAAAAAGAACAATTTGGTATGTTGCCATTAATAACAGGTTCTTTTTTAGTAACATTTCTTGCCATTATATTTGCTGTTCCATTTGGAGTGCTGAGTGCAGTTTACCTGTCTGAAATTGCTACCAAAACAGAACAGGAAATTTTAAAACCTCTTATTGAGTTATTAGCCGGTATACCTTCAGTTGTTATCGGTTTTTTCGGTATTATTGTATTATCACCTATTTTAAAAAATACGTTTGGCCTGGAGTCAGGTTTAAATGCTCTTAATGGTGCAATTTTGTTAGCTCTTATGGCAACTCCTACAATTATTACCATTTCTGATGATGCTATCAGAAGTGTACCTGCTTCTTATAAACAGGCTTCTATAGCACTAGGAGGATCTAAGCTTCAAACAATTTGGAGAGTAGTTGTACCTGATGCATTATCCGGTATAATTGCGGCTGTTATGCTGGGGATAGGTCGTGTTATAGGAGAAACCATGACAGTTTTAATGGTTACAGGAAACGCGGCAGTTATTACGGCAAGTCCTTTTGATTCTGTCAGAACAATGACAGCAACTATCGCTGCAGAAATGGGCGAGGTCCCGTTTGGGAGTGATCACTATAGAGTACTCTTTTGTGTAGGTATAATTCTTCTTTTAATAACATTTGGGCTTAACATGGTTGCGCAAAAAGTTCTTAGGAGCAGGAGTATATAATGAAAACAAAAATACAAGATCTGATTATATTCGGACTAATCAGACTAGCAACATATTTTGTGGTATTTATAATTGCCTATATTCTTATGGATATTATTATCAATGGCATTGGTGTTATAAGTTGGGAATTTTTAACTGCATTTCCCAGAAGAGGAGGCTCGGAAGGTGGTATATTCCCTGCAATTGTTGGAACACTCTATCTTGTGCTTCTCACAATTGCTATAGCATTACCTTTGGGAATGGCTAGTGCTATATACCTTAATGAGTATGCTAAGCAAACCAGATTCACCCATATGGTAAGGCTTGCCATTATTACACTGGCAGGTGTTCCTTCCATTGTATTTGGCTTGTTTGGACTTGGCATATTTGTAATATTTTTACAATTTGGAACATCTATACTGTCAGGAAGCTTAACACTGGCTTGCATGATATTACCAACTATTATTGTATCAAGCGAAGAAGCTTTAAAATCCGTTCCAATGCAATTTAGAGAAGCCAGCTATGCGTTAGGTGCTACTAAATGGCAAACTATCAGAAAAAATGTTTTACCATACGCTATACCGGGAATGTTAACAGGCTCTATTTTAGGTATAGGAAGAGCTGCCGGAGAAACTGCACCAATCTTATTTACTGCAGCAGCGTTTTTCTTCCCAAGGTTGCCTGGGTCTGTATTTGATCAGGTGATGGCACTACCTTATCACTTATATGTTTTAGCTACGCAACATCCGGGTATGGACGAAGTTAGACCTTTGCAATATGGAACAGCGTTTGTTCTTATTAGTTTAGTATTGGGTATTAATATAGTTGCAATCTTTTTAAGAAGTTATTTTATCAGAAAATACAAGTGGTAAAATATTAAGTAGATAGAAAAATTTAATTGTGTTTAGTTTTATTAAAATTAGAATTAATTAAGAAATATTTTGAGAGGTAACAGAAAATTGAGTTCAGATACCTTAAGTAACGAACCGGCTATTAAGACACACATTCCTGATTCATTTGATGATGAACAGATTTGTACGCCTAATAATACAAAAATTAGTGTTAAAGATTTAAACTTTTTTTATGGAACCAGACAAGTACTGTTTGATATATCTTTAAACATTTATGATAAAAAAGTAACAGCGTTTATTGGACCATCCGGTTGCGGTAAATCAACATTCTTAAGAACATTAAACAGAATGAATGACATCATAGAAGGGACTCGTCATACCGGTGATATACTAATTGACGATAAGGATATTTATGCAGAAAAAGTAAACCTTGTGGAACTTAGAAAGAAAGTTGGTATGGTTTTCCAGCGTTCTAATCCGTTTCCAAAATCAATATTTGAAAATGTTGCGTATGGTCCAAGAATTCATGGAATTAAAAACAAATTTGAATTAGAAGATATTGTTGAAAAAAGTTTAAAAAATGCAGGTCTATGGGCAGAAGCCAAGGATCGCTTAAACTCAAATGCTTTGGCTCTCTCTGGTGGACAACAACAAAGGTTGTGTATTGCAAGAGCTCTTGCAATTGACCCGGAAATACTTTTAATGGATGAACCTGCATCTGCTCTTGATCCTAAATCTACTACAAGAGTTGAAGATTTAATCAGTGAATTAAAGGAAAACTATACTATTGTTATTGTTACACATAGTATGCAGCAGGCTGCAAGAGTCTCAGACTATACAGCTTTCTTTTATGAGGGTGATTTGGTTGAATTTGATAGAACCAAAAAGATATTCACAATGCCTGCCAAAAAACAAACAGAAGATTACATCACAGGTAGATTTGGATAGGAGGATAAAATGCCAAGACATATGGAGAGGGAGTTAAACTCTTTACGTAAAAAAATACAAGAACTTGGTTCTATTATCGAAAAAAGAGTAGAAGATGCAGTTGAATCTATTATGAAAAAAGATATAGAGCTGGCAAAGAAAATAATAGATGCTGATCAAGAAATTGATCAAAGAGAAGTTGAAGTTGAGGAAGAGTGCTTAAAGATTCTTGCTTTGCATCAACCTGTTGCTATTGATTTAAGATTTATTGTTGCTGTTTTAAAGCTAAATAATGACCTTGAAAGAATTGGCGATTTAGCGGTTAACCTTGCAGAAAGGGCAATTGTACTAGCGGAATATAGTGATGAGGCTATTTCATTTGACTTTCCCGGCATGGCACAAAAAGTTCAAGCAATGCTTAAAAATACATTAAAAGCATTGATGGATATGGATGTTAAGCTAGCTTATCATGTTTGTGCTTCTGATGATGCGGTTGATGACATGCATAGAGAAATGTATGTAACAATAAAAGATAGAATTTCAAATAATGTTGCTTTAACTGATTTTTATACCTGTCAATTGTCTACATCCAGATGTTTAGAAAGAATTGCAGACCATGCAACTAACATTTGCGAGGATGTTATTTATATGATTGAGGGCAATATTGTAAGGCATAGAGGCAATATTTTCGGATAAAATATACAAAATAAAAATTTTTAAAAATCGACCTGCAAAAATAAACTACAGGTCGATTTTAGTTCATATTACCCCTCGCATTGGGCCAATCCCTACGCAAGATTTTGATACATCTAAATCCAAAAGGGCAAGGTCGCAAATAACTTTTGCCCTCTTGTTGTTGATTTTTATTTTTATATTATTGCCAATAGCCTGCAATGATTGTGTCCATTATATGGCTGTTGGCTTTTACGTCTTCTACTGAGTCTATTGTCAGACCTTCCTGAGTAGCATAGCTATTTATATCACTGATGATGTTATCAATGTCAGTGTCAGTTAAGTAAGTACCGTCGCTATGTTCTACTTTTTCTATTTCATAACCTGTTGAGAAGTGATCCACTACTGTGATTTGGTCAAGGCTAGATGTGTTACCGTAGTCTATAACTAGGTCATTTGTAAGGGTATCTTCAAATATAGCTATTTTGCTTTTTGTTACGGATGAGTTAAAAGAAATTTCATCAGCTGTACCAGAGGAATCGGTTACTGTGTCTATGTCATCGTTAAGGTTAAAAATGTAGGTGTCATTGCCATAATAACCATACATCGTATCGTTATTATCACCACCATGTAAAGAGTCATTACCCATTCGGCCACCTATATAATCATTGCCTGCTTCACCATATACTATATCATCGCCACCATCACTATAGATATGATCATTTCCCTCTCCGCCATATAAAAGGTCGTTTCCTCCTAATGTATCAAGGCTATTACTGTCACCATAGATGGTATCAGCACCATCATAACCAAACATTGTATCGTGATCATCACCTCCATATAAAGAGTCATTGCCCATTCTGCCACTGATGTAATCGTTGCCCGCATCACCATATACTACATCATTGCCACCATCACTATAGATATAATCATTTCCCTCTCCGCCATATAAAAGGTCATTTCCTCCTGATGTATCAAGGCTATTATTATCACCATAGATAGTATCAGCACCATCATATCCATACATTGTATCGTGGTCAGCACCTCCATATAAAGAGTCATTACCCATTCGACCACTGATAACATCATTCCCAGCATCTCCATATACTAGATCATCGCCACCATCACTATAGATATAATCATTTCCCTCTCCGCCGTATAAAAGGTCGTTTCCTCCTAATGTATCGAGGCTATTATCATCTCCATATATAATATCATCACCATCATAGCCATACATTGTGTCGTGGTCATCACCTCCATACAAAGAGTCTTTACCCATTCTGCCACTAATAACATCATTCCCAGCATCTCCATATACTAGATCATCGCCACCATCACTATAGATATAATCATCTCCATCACCGCCATATAAAATGTCGTTTCCTCCTAATGTATCTAGGCTATTATTATCTCCGTAGATAGTATCGTTACCATGATAACCAAATATTGTATCGTGGTCAGCACCTCCATATAAAGAGTCTTTACCCATTCTGCCACTGATGTAATCATTGCCAGCATCTCCATATACTTTATCATCGCCACCATCACTATAGATATAATCATTTCCCTCTCCGCCATATAAAATGTCGTTTCCTCCTAATGAATCAAGGCTATTATTATCTCCGTAGATAGTATCGTTACCAGCTTCACCTTTGATCAAATCGTATTCAAGGTTTCCATAAATTAGATTTACTCCACTATTACCGTTTATAGTATTACTTGAGTCATTACCTATGCCATCAATAGCAGCTGTGCCTGTTAATATTAGATTCTCAAGGTCGGGGGCTAATGTATAGCTTATGCTTGACTCTACTGTGTCAATGCCACTATTGGCTTCCTCAATGACATGATCATCTGCGCTGTTGACAATATAAGTATCAGCTCCATCACCACCCTCTAACGTATTGTTGCCTGCGTTCCCTATTAAAGTATTGTCTAAATCATTACCAACACCATTAATGTTACTAGTACCTGTTAATGTTAAATTCTCAAGGTTGTCACCTAAGGTATAAGTTATACTTGAGTTTACTGTGTCTGTTCCTTTGTCAAGATTTTCAACAATAACGTCACCTGTGTTGTCTACATAAAAGATATCATTACCGTCTCTGCCTTCTAAAGTGTCAGCTCCGGTACCACCATCTAAGGTATCATTACCTTTATTTCCATATATATTATCGTTACCTTCATCACCGTACAGCTTATCATTTCCTGCATCGGCAGGGTCTACATCTTGAAAATCTCCGTAAATAGTATCGTCGTCAGCACCACCATGAATCTCATCATCGCCAGTACCACCTAAAATATAATCGAATCCGGCACCACCCCAAATAGTATCATTCCCCGTTAGATGCGGATAAAGATCAGGTTCTCTATGGTCACCATATAAAGAGTCATTGCCATTTCCACCTTCTATGCTGTCATCTCCATCAACGCCTTCAATAGAATCTGCACCGTCTTCACCTAAAAGAGTATCTTTGCCATATCCACCTCTAATGGTATCATTACCATCTCCACCCTCTACGCTGTCATCTCCTGCGTTACCGTGAATTTCATCGTTTCCTAAGCCTGCATAAATAGTATCAGCTCCCGCATCAGCCGAAACCGTATCATCCCCGGCATACGCATTAATCACATCGTTACCGGTAGTACCATTTATTGAATCATTACCAGTAGTTCCTTCAATAGTCATAATAAATTTCTCCTTTTTAAAGTTATAACTTACCCAGTATCTATTAGATACATGTTCTAAATTATAGTATAAAATATATAGTTTAATATCATTATTTAATACCTTTTTATTGTTTTTATATTAAATTTTTATTAAGAAAAAAAGTTATAAAATAAAAAAATAAAAAAAATTTAGAATCAAAACTTTAAATAAATATCTTTTTGTTATATTCTTTTTTTGAAGGTATATTACACATCTCATAAACTAAATTTCAGAATTGCAATAGCCAGAAAGTATAATGAATGAGACTAGATAAATTCTTAAAAGTATCCCGGTTGATAAAAAGAAGGACAGTTGCAGCAGAAGTATCCGATCAAGGTAGGGTATTTATAAATGATAGGCTGGCAAAGCCTGCAACAAAAGTAAAAGAAGAAGATATAATTACTATAGAATACTATAATAAAACGCTAAAAGTAAAAATAATAAGGGTTCCGCTTGGCAATGTGTCAATACAGGAATCCAAAACTTTATATGAACTTATTGAGGAAATTCATCATAATAAACAAAATCTTGAAGAACAAGAAGACGTTGATAATTAGAATTGGAGGAAAAAATGGTAACATTTATCGAAAACATTAAAGCTAGACAAATATTAGACTCAAGAGGTAATCCGACTGTTGAAGTTGATGTATTTTTATCCGGTGGCGTAAAAGGTAGAGCTGCAGTACCATCAGGTGCTAGCACAGGTATTTACGAAGCTCTTGAATTAAGAGATGAAGATGCTTCTCACTATTGTGGCAAAGGTGTTATGCAAGCTGTTGAGAATGTAAACAATGTTATTGCAAAAGAACTTATCGACCACGATGCAAGCAACCAGTATGAAATCGATAGAACAATGTTAGAGCTGGACGGCACAGAAAATAAAAGCAAATTAGGTGCTAATGCTATATTAGGCGTAAGTTTAGCTTGTGCAAAAGCAGCAGCTAATGCTTACGAAATGCCTTTATTTAGATATTTAGGTGGCGTAAACGCTGTAACATTACCTGTTCCTCTTATGAACATTATTAACGGTGGCGCTCACGCAGATAATAACGTTGATATTCAAGAATTCATGATTGCTCCGGTTGGCGCATGCAACTTTGCTGATGCTTTAAGAATGGGTACCGAAACATTCCATGCTCTAAAATCAGTATTAAAGAAAAAAGGCTGCGCAACATCTGTTGGTGATGAAGGTGGATTTGCTCCAAACCTTTCTTCTAACGCAGAAGCGATTGATGTTATTTTAACAGCGATTGATAATGCCGGTTATTCAACAAACGACATTAAAATTGCTCTTGACGTTGCAAGCTCAGAATTCTACAAAAATGGAAACTATGCTTTAGACGGCGAAGGCAAAACATTAAACAAAGAGCAAATGGTTGCTTTCTTAAAAGATTTATCAGACAAATATCCTATTATTTCTATCGAAGACGGTATGTCTGAAGATGACTGGGATGGCTGGAAAATGTTAACCGATGCTATCGGCGACAAGGTTCAGTTAGTTGGTGATGATTTATTTGTTACAAATACAAAAAAATTAGCTGACGGCATTGTACAAGGTGTTGGCAACAGTATTCTTATTAAAGTTAACCAAATTGGTTCTTTATCAGAAACATTAGCATCTATTAATCTTGCACAAAAAGCAGGCTATACTGCTGTAATCAGTCATAGATCAGGTGAAACTGAAGACACATTTATTGCAGATTTAGCTGTTGCTACAAATGCAGGTCAAATCAAAACCGGTTCTGCCAGCAGAACAGACAGAATCTGTAAGTACAATCAATTAATCAGAATTGAGCAAGATCTTGGTACTGCTGCTAAATATCCTGGCATGAAAGCATTTCCAGGTGGAACCAAAAAAGTAAAAACTGTTCAAGAGCTTCTAGTTTAATTAGTAGCTTATAAACATTTATAAATAAAAAAACGGTGGATATTATTTCCGCCGTTTTTGTTTTATTTGGTTATGCTGCTTGAGGTGGTGCACAAGGTCCTTTTACTTGTTTTACTTTTTTCAATTCGTCCATCATTTTTTTCATATGCTTTCTAAATATTGTCATCATTTTTCTAATTTCGCCTTTTTGCTCTTGGCTTAATCTGGCAGCTCCTGCAGCCATTAAGTTGTCTTCCTGAGAGCTACTCGTTTCTAAAGATGGTGATTCCATTGATGGATTACTATCAAAGCTAAAAGCATCTTGTAGGCCCATTGGAGGCATATCTCCTTGCATATTCATTGATGGCATCCCTCCACCGAAAGGATTGCTCATATCCATTGAGGAGCCGGAAAGAGCCAAACTAGATTGGGACATTCCTCCGCCCAGGTTGGACATAATCATTCCTTTTATGCTGTTAAGCAGTCCAAGCGCCAGCTTAGATACTTTTTGAAGGGATTTCATATATTTATTAAATCTTTTTTTCTCTGCATCAGATTCATTAAGTTTTTTCTCACCTTTTTTAACTTTTTTCTCACCATCTTTTATCATTATAAAGCCTACGCCCATAAGTGCTAATCCTGCCATACACAGACCCATTGCAATTTTTCCTGTAACAACTGACGCTGCTTTTAGAGCAATGCCGGCAGGGGCCGTAAATGGATTAGACATAAGCCCTAAGGCTACACCAAACATAACCCAAGATGCAACTTCTAAAGCAAAACCGATGTTACTTATTATTTCGCCTGCTTTTAGTGTTTTCATCCCTGCTTTTAGTGTAGCTATACCTTTATTTATTAATTTTAAGCCTTCTTTTTCCAGCTTAACAAATTTTTTACGAGATTCAATAGCTAATTTTAAAAATGTTTTTGTTGTCTTTGCAAACATTACGTTTGTTTCACCGAATTCACCCGCTATATCAGGTGGTAAAATCTTTTGCAACTTGCCAAACTGCTTGGATAACTTGCCTAAATCTTTTTTTGCATTCATGATAGCTTTTTCTTCAGGAGTTTTTTTAGCAGCCTTTTCGCCATCCTTGGCATTTGCAGCTTCTGTTTTAGCTCGACCTGCTTGGCTCTTTGATACTTCTGCTTCTTTTACGCATTTATCTACAGCTTTTTGATTAACTTTTTTGCCTTTTATAAAATCTTTTGGATTCATTGAAGTAGCTGGCTCATCATCCAGGGAATATTTTTCAAAAATACTACCCGGTTGATTACTTTCGTAATCGTTATTAGCAGCTTGTGAAGAACCGTATAAATACTGGTTATCACTTGGTATAGATGAATAAGGAGATACCGCCATTTTACTTCCTTTAAAACTTACTTTATCCCAAATCCTATAATTCGCAAAAACAAAAAATCTTTTTGTCTCACTTTACATTTGTTGAGCTAGATAAAAGCTCCATAGGTCCCAATATCTATAAGATAATTATTTATAACTTTATTATTTGAACTTTACTTTTATTATTCCCATATATATAAAAACAAAAATAAATAAAAAATTGCCCAAAAAAGAAAGCCGCGTTGAACAATTATCAATAGCGACTCTCTTTTTTTCAATAAATCTTTTATTTAGTGAATAATAACTTTTATTGGATTAACAGCTTTTATAGGTGTACTTGAGCTTTTATTGTCGGCGATTAGCTTAATCAAAATATCTTGAGCTTTGATTAATTGTACATCTCGCTTCTTCTTGATATCTTTTTTAGTTGGCTTTACTTCAATATCTGGTACAATACCAACTTTATTTATGTCTGTACCATTAGGTGTCAAATATTTTTGAGTTGTAATATTTATACCTGATCCGCCTGGTAGAGGATTAATTTCTTGTACTAGACCTTTACCAAAACTCTTTGTACCTACTAAAGTGGCTCTTCCATTATCTTTCAATGCTCCACTCAAAATTTCACTGGCACTGGCGCTTCCACCATCAATTAAAACAACCAATGGTTTATCTGTAAGAACAGAGTTATATGATCTTTGAGTTTCTTTATAACCGTCTCTATCAACTGTACTAACAATTACACCATTATGTAAAAACATATTAGATATTTTTATTGCATTAGATAATAATCCACCCGGATTTGATCTGATATCCAGAATAATACCCTGTTTTTTCTTCAATTTACGTATAGCATTGGTCATTTCTTTACTTGCATTGCTGCTAATAAAAGAATTTAACCTAATATAACCTATATTATTTTTTAGTTTTGCATATTTTGGTGCTTTGGTAGAGACAGACTTAATGTTAATTTTGTCTCTAATAATTGCAACTTTTTTGTACTCATCGCCTCTTTTTATTGTTAATTCAACTTTGGTACCTTTTTTGCCCCTAATTTGATCGGCAGCTTCTTTAACAGAAATACCTTTAGAACTTTTTCCATTGATCTTTGTTATGATATCATTAGCTTTTAGCCCTGCTCTATGCGCAGGTGTATCTTCTATTGGTGCAATTACTGTTAGTTTATCTTCTCTAATACCTATTTGAATACCAATACCAAATAGCGTACCTTTGATAGATCTGCCTTCTTCCCTAAATTCATCTGGATCCAAAAACTTGGTGTAAGGGTCATTCAGACTCGCAAGCATGGATTCTATAGCAATGTAAGCATCATCATCGGTTTTAATAAAACGATCATATTTATGTCTCCACCTTTGCCAATCCTGCCCATTTTGGTTTACGTCAACATATTTTGTATTAATAAGTCTCCAAACCCTATCGTATAAAGAATGCGGAGTACCTGCCAGAACGCTGTTAGCAAACATTCCAAAGTACATAAATAGAAATAGTGATGTCAACATTAACAGGAATTTTTTATTATTCTTTAGCAATTTTAAATACCTCTCTTCTATTGATTTTTACCTGTTATAAAAATTCTAAAACAATTCTGTCCTATAAATATATACTAGCATGTTTATAGGGCAAAAGTGTAATTTGATAATACAAAAAAATATATACTTAGGCATCCTCTACCATTTATCCGGCTCATCTTTTAAATCAAGCAGTACTCTATGCACTGACTTTGTAATGAATAAGCCCGGCTCTAATTTTATAAATTCTTTCAAGCTTCTTGTAGCAAATTCTTTTTGATCAAGCTCTTTATATAAAAGCCCCAGTATTAGCCAATTTTTCGAATTAGTTGGATTTTGTTTAGCCAAATCTACATATTTGTCAACAGCTGTTTTTAAAACCCCTTTTTCTTTATATGCTTTTACAAGGTTTTGATAAAATAAAAGTGAATTTGGGTTAATATCTATAGATTTTTGAAAGCAATCTATGGCCATTTTAAATTTAAATAATTTTATATAAGCTTCACCAAGGTTATTAAAATATACTGCTGTGGATGCATTATTAGGCGCAAGCCTAATTGCCAACTTGAATTCTTCTGCTGCCGCATGCACATAAGTTCTAGACATATAATACATACCTTTTTCATTGTGCCATACTGCATTTTTATGTGCATCAATTACAAAAGTTTCAAATAGTTCAGATTTCTCATAAGTTTGAGCTGACGCAAATATCAATATTATAAAAAGTGCAAGTGTTTTACAAACTACTTTGTGCATACAAGGTCAATTTCAAGTCCTTCGTAAGCTACCATTGCATTAACTATGCTATTTTGTATATTTTCACCTATTATGTCGATCATCTTATCTGTATAAGACGGATCCATATGAAAAAGAATTAATTTTTGTGCATTAGCAAGTTTTGCGGCCTCAATTGCCATTTCAGGTGTACTATGCCCATATCCTTGCTTTGGAGTAACAGGTGAAACATAATCATCCATAATATACTGAGCATCGTGAATAAGTAAGTCAGTATTTCTGGCAAAAGATGTTAACTTGCTGTCTCCACCAATATATCCTTCTTTGTCACTGGCAAAAACGACTGAATGTCCTCTCCAGGTAATTTTAAAAAATAAAACGCCGTCTTTCGGATGCGCATAGCTTTTCAAGCAATGAATTATAACACTGTCTTCATCAAGCTTTGACATGTCATAATCAAAAATATTTTTTGTAATAGGTTTAGTCTCACCCGGCGCTAAAATAATCATGTCGGTTTCTCTAAAGTTATTAATAATCAAATGCCCGTCCATTTCTCCCAAGTCAACAGGAAAGAACGGAGTAAACATTGACTGTGATAGTGTATCCGCAAAGTCTAAACCCAATGATTTGCTGCCGTACATATGAATTTTACTAGTGCCTATATAAGCAGGCTTAAAAAATGGAAACCCCTGTATGTGGTCGTGATGGGTGTGGCTAAACAGCATAACCGCAGAAATAGGTTCACGATTAAACTCATTAGTGCCACTAGAAATGTAATTTTTTATAAGCTCGTTTCCTAAGCCGATTACACCTGTTCCGGCATCAATAATAATCAAGTGTCCATTCACTTGAATTTCCACACAAGAAGTATTGCCACCGTATTTCATCATATCAGGATTGGGGATTGGGTGACTTCCTCTTACGCCCCAGAATTTTATCTTAAAGTTTTTGCTTATTTCTTCCATACTTACTTTTTTTAAAATTACAATTATAATTATTTTAATTTATTATCAGAATTAACTCAAGTAATAATTTTAAAATTTAATCCAAAATATCTAGCTTTATTTAAAAATTTTACATCTTATTAAAAGTTTATCCTTTGCTTTATAGTAATAGTATAAGTATAAATAAAAATATATTCAATTCAATTTTTTAAAAAATTTTTATTATCTAAAGCCAAAGCCGCCTCAAAAATATGAGGCAGCTCTAACTTTAGGATTATGAAGGGGAAAAGAGAATGAGATTTACTTTCTGTAAATAACAATATCGTCGTGATAAATTGTTCTGTTGGATACAGAAGTATTATTCCAGAACCATTTGTATAAACCTATTTTCATATAACCGCCATCTCCACTGTAAGAGTTAGGGCCGTTAAAGGTAGACACAAGTTGGCCATTTTTATAAAGTGCAAGTATTCCATCATTACCGGTAGAAGCTTTATAGCGTAATGACCAGTTAATCCACTTGCCTCTGTCATTGCTTGCATCACCCCAGAAGTCGAACCTTTGAGACTGATAAGGAGGCTCTGCAAAGTTAAAATACCTGTTTCCATCTAAGCCAAGGAGGAATAACGGAGATGTACCAATTGCCTGAGACTGGTGGATTTGCATAAATCCTTCCCTATTTCCATTGCTATCAAACTGATAGTTAGAAGGCAGGTATGTTTTAAAGTCAAGAATATAATCATTACCAGCGTACATATACTGATTAGGCACTCTTGCTAACTCAGCTCTTGGCTTTCCATTTACTACGTTAGAGAAGTTATCGGTTCTATTCATAGAAAATTTCATTGCCATTCCACTACCACCTGCCGGTGCAGTTACAGCTGTTGCAGATCCCGGATTAGCATGTACATGCCAGCCGTCAAACACAGATGAGCCTTCTTCGAACCCTGTTTTATACATAGTGCTATAACCTGTTGGAGGTTGATTGTCTTCGCCTGATGAAATATCAACATCTTTACTTGCGGTATTGGATACTGCTGATTCGCCACTATCGTTGATAGCAATTACTTGATAATAATAAGTACCTTTTGCAGGAGTAGAGCCAATATTTACAGCATAGCCGGTTGCATTGGCACCTGTAGTAGCCACTTCTTTAAATGCATTTGGAGAGCCAAAAGACTGTAAAATCTTATAACCGCTTTCTCTTTGAGAATTATCACTCCAGGTTAAATTTAGATAGTAATTACCGGATGTTGCGCCCTTTGTAAGGCTTGTTACAGTTAAATTACTCGCAGGTGCCGGTGTATAATCCATGCTTACCACTTGGCTTGCAACGTTAGATGGCTTAGATTCACCTTCGCTGTTTACTCCGATTACTTGATAGTAATAAGTTCCGCTAGCCGGTGCACCGCCAATATTTACAGCATAAGAAGTTTCGTTTGCACCTGTTGTGTGTATAACTTTATACTCATTTGTAGAGCCAAAGGACTGCAATATTTTATAGCCAGATTCTCTTTGAGAGTTATCATTCCAGGTTAAATTAACATAATAATTACCGGATGTTGCACCCTGAGTAACACCTGAACTTGCTAAATCAGATGGATCCGCAGGTATTGCAGGTTCACCTTTTTCAGAAATGCTTACATCATCATAATAAACTGTTCTGTTTGCAATCTCTGTATTATTCCAAGCCCATTTGTAAACACCTAGTTTCAAGTAAGCGCCATCACCTTCGTAAGAACTTGGGCCATTAATTGTAGAAACTAATTGTCCATTTTTATAAAGCTCAAACATTCCGTTGCTTCCGGTAGAAGCTTTGTAGTGTATTGACCAGCTTACCCATTTGCCTAAGTCTTGAGTAGCGTCACCCCAAAAGTCAAACACTTGAGATTGATAAGGAGGCTCAGAGAAGCTAAAGTATCTGCTGCCATCTAACCCAAGCAAGAATAATGGAGATGTTCCAACACTTTGGGTTTGATGAACCTGCATAAGGCCATCTCTGTTACCATTGCTATCAAACTTATAGTCAGAAGGTAAATAAGTTTTGAATTTAATTATATAATCTCTACCGGAGTACATATAATTATCTGGTATTCTTGCAAGCTCAGCTCTTGGGCTGCCGTTAAGCACGCTAGAGAAGTCATCAGTTCTATTTATAGAAAGCTTCATTGCATTGCCCTTACCACCCATTGGAGATGTTACAACAGTGGCAGAACTTGCATTGGCATGTATATCCCAGCCGTTAAATACTGTTGAACCTTCTTCAAAACTTGTAGTAAATGTTGTTTTATAGTCATCAGGTATAGGAAATTCTTGAGGTGGAGAAATACTAAGCACATTATGTACAGTATTAGATACACCTGAATCACCCGAACTATTTGTTGCAGCAACTTGATAATAATAAGTCCCATCAGCCGGTGTTTGCCCCAGATTTACAGCATAGCTGGTTGCATCGGCATCAGCAGTTGCAACTACTTTAAAGTTACTTGTAGAGTTAATAGACTGTAAAATTTTATACCCATCTTCCCTTTTAGAATTATCGCTCCAGCTTAAATTCATATAATAATTACCGGTACTTGCACCCTTTGTTACACCGGTAATTGCTAAGTTTGTTGGATCAGCTGGAATAGAAACAGCATTTTTTTCTGCAAAAATTACATCATCATAATAAATAGCCCTGTTTGATATTGCAGTGTTAGTCCAAGACCATTTATAAACTCCAATTTTTAAATAAGCACCATCATCCTCATAAGAGTTAGGCCCTGTCATGGTAGAAACAAGTACACCATCTTTATAAAGCTCTGTAACTCCATTGTCATCAGTTGCAGCTTTATAATGTATCGCCCAATTAATCCATTTGCCTCTATCTTGGCTTGCATCACCCCAGAAGTCAAATTTTTGAGACTGATAAGGAGGCTCAGAAAAACTAAAGTATCTGTTACCATCCAAGCCTAAAAGGTATAAAGGAGAAGTGCCCACACTCTTTGTTTGATGAATTTGCATAATGCCTTCTCTATTACCCTCTGTGTCAAACTCATAGTCAGAAGGTAAATAAGTTTTGAATTTAACTATATACTCTTTGTCTGCATATAATAAACTTTCAGTTGTTTTGGCGAGCTCAGCCCTAGGGCTGCCGTTTAAAACACTAGAAAAATCATCAGTTCTATTTATAGAAGATCTAATGGCCTTTCCGCCTTTGCAAGCAGGTGCATCTAGTACTATAGCAGAGTGTATGTTTGCATGAATATCCCAGCCATCTAGTGCTGTTAAAGAATCATCAAAATTTAAATCACATATTACATTATAATCACTTGGAATTGCTAAATCAGCAGCCATTCCTGTTATATAACCTTTTGTCGCATTTAAGCTTAATGGCGACTCAACTTTAGAAAGTGCTAATTGAGACTGCATTTGACTATTAGCTATAGCTGGCATTTCTAAATCAGCTTTTCTAATGTCCATGGGGACAGTTGCAAGAGTCGCAGCCATCAAATTACTCACTAAAAAACCTGTTAACATTCCTTATTCTACTCCTTCTGTCTGTTCATTTTTTATTTTTGTACAACTTAAAATAAATTATTTCAGGGGGAAATCCTAAATAAATATTTGTTTTTTTTGTTTAATAGAATTTAGCATTTTTATAAACCCCTTTTCAAAATTTACCTAACCACTAATCCTCTTAGATTAATCCCAAAGGTGTAGAATTTACTCTAAATAAGTTGATAGCTTAATAAAAAATTTTGTTAACAAAACTTAATCTAACAATAAAAAAACAAAAAGAGTTTAAATAACCCCTGTATAAATGCAATCGAGTTCATTTAAAATAACTTCTATATCAAATTTATTTTTGGATATATTTAAGCTTTGCAAACCCATTTCAGTTCTTAATTCGGCATTATGAGCAAGTAAATCTATTTTCTCAGCTAAAGCTTTATAATCTCCCGGTTTTATTAAATAACCGTTTATATTGTCATGTACAGCTTCGGGTATTCCGTCTATATTAGTTGATATAACAGGCAGCCCATAAGATATTGCCTCCAAAATAGACATTGGCAAGCCCTCGTTGTAAGAAGGCAAAATAAATATATCAGATTTATTATAAGCCTTTTCAATATCATCACCGGATATCCAGCCATTTACCTTAACTTTTGTGCTGATTTTATTTTCTTTTACTATGTTTTTAACCTTATCAATTTCACCATCGCCATAAATATTTATTTGCACGTTGCTATTTTGTATTAATTTAGCTGCTTTCAAAATGTCATAAACACCTTTGCGATGTCCGACCCTGCCCATAAACAGTACGTTAACTTTTTTAGATTTTTTTTCTTTTATATCTTTCTTAAATGTGGGATTATATAATATTTTAACGTTTCTCTGGCCACACATAGATATTATGCGTTTCTTCCATTCTTTCGATAAAACAATAACAACATCAGCTTTTTCTAAGGTTTTTCTTACTATCATTTTTAAAAAATTATTTGCATCATTAAAGTACACTTCAAACCTACTGCCATGTATATGAAACATAACTTTCTTTCTAAAAATTTTCGAAAGATAAGTGACAAAAAACTTTCTTATAAAGCTCCCATGAGAAGACGAATGTATATGAATAAGGCGAATATGTTTATTTGTAGATAGTAAACAGGCAAAATTAAACAAAAAACCAATAAAATAAAATATTTTAAAAAGTGTCGTACCACCTTTATAAGATGGCATAAAAATAACCTTATCTTTTAATCCATTCTCAAGGTGCATTTTTATAACAGAAGTTATACCCCCTTGAGAATCAGGACCCGTAATAATTATTTGTTTTTGCTTGTCCATAATCTTGAGCGTCTCCCATCAAATTATTAAAAACAACTTTTACATTTTTCTGCCAGCTGGACATATGAAACTTGGTGTGAAGTTTATCAAATCCATTTTGACCAAATTCCAGTTGTTTTTTAGGATTATTTAACAAATAAATTAATTTCTCTGCAAAGTCAGAACAATTGCCCTGCTCTGCAAGCAACCCGTCAACTTCATTAGTCAATACTTCCTTTATTCCGCCAGAATTAAAGCAAACACTCGGCAGTTTATAGTTCATTGCCTCTAATAAGCAAAAGCCAAATGCCTCTTCCAGGCTAGTTAAAATATTTATATCAGCTGCCTTCAAGTAATCGGGTATATTAAGCACATGACCCGGCATCTTGACTAAATCTTCTAATTCTTGTTCTTTTATGTACTTTTTATAATAATCATAGTGCTTTCCTTGCCCTGCAAAAACAAAAACAACTTTTGATCCGACAGCTTTTTTTATTTTTTTGACAATTTCAAAAGCCAAATCATGACGCTTATCGTCTCTAAATGCTGCAACCATAAGAATTACTGCTTGATAATGCTCAAGCCCAAGCTTTCTTCTATACTCATCTTTGTTGTAAATACCGGTATTAGCAGGTGTAATAGCATTATGAATAATATATATAGGTTTATTTTTTGGCAAGGTTGATTTTATATAATGAGAAACCGTTAAAAATTTATCTACAAACAGTTGATAAAAAAGTCTTTTTACCCATACCAAGTTGTGTAATAACGAAGGCCAATGCTCATACCAAATAGTCTGCACCCCTAATAATTTCGAAATTAATGTTGCATGAAAACGCTCAGGCCCAAATTGCGTTAAAACAGCATCAACGTTATATTGCTCCACAACATCTTTTAAAATAAAATAGTTCTTTATAATGTTAAATTTATCAAGGTTAGCATAAACAAAACTTATATTATTTTCTTTTAATTTACTTACATACAAAGGTTCTTTCAGCTTATTTTTATTGTCTTTATTTTTAAAGCGGCTATATTTAAAATCAATATTTGGCACTAGCCAAATTATATTATATTCACCGCGTAATGCATTGTTTAAGTCTATTGACATTTCTTCAATAGAAGAATATGTATCGCATATAAAACCTGATACAAATAATATTGTTTTCATTTTATATATCCCTGCATTCAAAGTTTTCTCATCTTTTTATAATCTTTAACTAGAAAACTCTTAGCAATTAGACAAGTATTTAATTATTTTTAACCGGTAATAACAAGAAAAATAATTAACTATGTAATATATCTTTAAATATATAATATTTTAATATTTTTTATGGCAATTTTTAAAAACATTTTGTTTTTATATAACTAGAGTAAATTAAGTGCGAAATAGAGAGTTAGAACATAATAATATTGGCCTAATAAAGAGATCACCAGAGAGGGGTTTTAAGAATGTATACAACTATAAATATTCCTAATATTGCTAACTTAAACAAGTTACAAGTCAAAGTTGCGACAACACATACGCAAGAATATACTAATAATCAAACTGCGCAAACAACTCAACACAGTCATCATGATTATCACAATCATAAGCATAGTAACACAAGTAATAAACTATTTAACAAAACTCACAATTATCATGATCATTCCCACCCAAGAACAAATAACAAGCCCAAAAGTAATAAACAATCTAATAGTTCCAACAATTTAACCAATGATTTTATCCAAGTCTTTATGCAGTTAATTAACGCATTATTAGGCGAGTTCTTTAATCAAGGAGCTTCAAGCAAACCACAAGATAATAATCATTCCAACAATAGTAGTACAACCCACAATCACAATCATAATAACAACTTTAGTGCTCAGGATCAAGAAACTATTGAGGAGCTTTTAACTGTTAATTTAAGTATAGGATAGATAATAAGTTATAACTTTTTTATATAAATAGAGAGATCAGATCCCCACTTTTTACCAGTTTAATTTATCAGCCGAAGAGAAAACATTAGAACCTTTAATTACTTTTTTGCAACATATTTTATCTACTTAACTTAGTTAATTATTTTTGTAGTTATGATAAAAGCCGGCGATTGCCGGCTTTTATCATGTTATATTGTGATTGTTAATAAAAAAGTATTAAGTTTTTTAAAGTACAAATAAGCTTAGTTTATAAATCGTAATATATATTTTTAAACAACCAAAACTCAATAATACTTGATAAAGATAAATTTTTGCAAGCAAAGAAAAATTAAAATTTTTTTAAACCTTTTAAAGTCGAATGTTTATTTTACAGATAAAAGGGATATGGGTTTTAAAAATAAAAGGTAGCTAAAGATGAAGATTAACTTAAACTTTTTGGGCTTGTTTAATAGAAAAGAATTAACTGAGAAGCAAACTCAGGAAACTAAAAGTAAAGATGAGCTTATAGAAATGTTATACGGAATAATAGAGCCAGCTCCAAAAGAAGATGATGGCCCCACCGCGCATCTTTTATACGGAATAATAGAACCACCACCCAACCAGCTGGAGCCACAAGACCCGCAAGAAAAACTAAAAAATCTGCTTGACGAAATGCAACGTAATATGATGCAAACAATGCAAGATATGAATGCAAAATTTCAAGACTTTTTTAGCAATTTATTTAAATAAAGTATTAAGTTATAGGAGATTTTACTTATGTGTTACACACCTAAACGAGCAGTTTGGGAACTGACATTTAAATGCAACATTAGTTGTCTACACTGTGGTTCTGATTGCATTAGCAAAGAAAAACCATCTCAATTAACAACAGCAGAATGCCTAACAATAGTAGAAAATTTAGCAAAGCTTGGATGTAAAAGTGTAGTCTTATCGGGCGGGGAGCCTTTTTTACGAAAAGACTGGGCAATAATTGCCAACGCTATAAAGAAAAATGGAATGTCAGTGAGCTTTATCTCTAACGGATATTTAATAAATGAAAACAAAGTAAAATTACTTCATGAACTTAAACCAAATGCAGTGGGAGTTAGTATAGATGCAGGAGAGCCTTATTTGCATGACTATATTAGAGGCAAGGAAGGAAGCTTTGAAAAAATAATAAATGCCCTGCAGTTGCTAAAAAAATATAAAATAGCTTCTTCTGTTGTAACAACAATACAAAGAATAAATTTTGATCAATTACATAAAATACGTAAAGTTTTAATTGAAAATGGTGTGAAATATTGGCAAATTCAAATTGCCTCGCCTATAGGCAGAATGACTAAAGAGTTTACAGTAACAGAAGCTCAATTTTATGAAATAGCAAAATTTATTGCTGAAACAAAGCAAAAATACAAAAAACAATTCGAAATAGTAAGTGGTGCCGACTGCTTTGGCTACTATGGCAACTTAAGCTCTTGCCTAATGCCAAAGGGCTGGAGAGGATGCCATGCAGGAATGAACGCTATAGGAATAGAAAGTGACGGTAGTATAAGAGGATGTTTGTCTTTACAAATTGACGGATTCGTTGAAGACTCGATTAAAAACCGTTCGTTATGCGAAATATGGAATGACCCCGAATCTTTTAAATATAATAGGCGCTTTGAGCACGAACAACTTAGCGGTTATTGTGCAGAATGCTTATATGCTGATGTGTGCCAAGGAGGATGCTTAAAAAGAGCAATGAGCTTTACCGGCAAGCGTGACAACCCTTTATGTTTATATAAAATTGAACAAATTGGCTTTAGCAATGAGCAGGAATCACAAATTTGCCTTGACCCTAAAGAGACAGCTCTTCTTTACAATCGTTTTAGGGCTTTACCACAGCAATACTACATTAATAACAGCATAGTAGAAAATTCTGTTTAGAATAATCTGAAAAGTATTTTAGAGATAATATAGTTTACAAATCGTAATATCTTTTTTTAAGAATCAAAGCTCAATCATATATAACCAATCCAAATTCTGCAAGGTCATAAAAAGTAAAATTTCTTCTAAAATCTTTAAAGCTTAATAAGTAATTTGCAGATAATAGGAGTATGATATTTAAAATATAGGGTAGGTAAGGATTAAGATGAAGATGAACTTTAACCTTTCTCGTCTATTTAAAAAAGTGGAGTCTGAGCCGCAAAACTTGGACTCCAAAAGTAAAGAACAGCTTATAGAACTTTTATATGGAATGATAGAGCCCTCTGCAGAACAAAATGATGGATCGCCCACTCATCTTTCTTACGGAGTCACAGAACAATCAACAGACCTAGAAGAGTCACAATGCCCACAATGCAAACGAAATAAAATGTTTAAAGAGATAAAACGTAATACCATACAAACAGTAGAAATAATGAGAAATATAAACTCAAAATTTCAAGATTTTTTTAGCAAAGTAAGTGATAAAAAGTTTTCTCCTTTAAATTTTAATCTTGAGCGAGTCTGCGAAAGTGACACAAGTCAAGAGGCAAAAGAAAATTTGCATCTATAGCCTAAGGCTTTAATAAAATAAAAGAAATTGTTTATTAATAGTGAATAAGCTGTTCATACACGCCTTCTATAGTTAGTCTATGAGCAATGTAAATACTTATAATAGACAAATATAATGGATCGCCTTATAATTTATTAGACAACGTAAAAACATAAAATCCTGTAAAAAAGGTGATGGGTTTCACCAAAAATATTTTAGAGACAATAAAAATGCCAAAAGTTAACAAATACGACTATAACGAGCTAATAAGCAATCAAAATAAAGAAACCTGCGTCCTGAATAATCTTTTGCTTCAGGTAGACTGGCACGATGAGACTTTTAATAACTCAGGCTTTACAGGAGAATTTTTTGTAAAAAACAATTCATTCTCAGACTCACAATTAGAATTGGTTAACACAACCATAAATGTAATTCCGGCTTGGCATAGGCTTATAAATTGTCAGCAGCACAAAGCTCATGACTATTGTTTGGCAAATCATACACTATCAGTAATAAATAAAATAAAAAAAGCTCAAGAATATAAATTACTAAATAATTATAATAAATTAACCGTATTATATGCGGCACTCTTACACGATATAGCAAAAAAAGAAAACGAAGTGGATCCAGAACACCCAGCAAATGGCGCAGACAAAGCAAGCTCTCTTTTGTATAGCTTAGATTTTGATGAAAATTTTATAAATACTGTTTATTTACTAATCAGGCATCATCAAATATTTGGATTTATGGCAATAGGCAAGCTTAAGCTTGATTACAAAAGCTTAGCAGATATTTTTAAAACACCTAACAATTTGGATTTATTAGAACTGTTATCAATAGCTGATATTAAGTCCGTAAAGCATAATGAAGCATACTTTACCAAAGAGATTGGCACTGAGATTCATTCTATAAAATCTCAAATAAAAAAATATCTAGTTTAATCACCAGATATTTTTTTAAACTTTTTTAAAATCAAGAGGGTTATTTTATCTCGGAAATTCGACATTTAAAAATAAAAAAGTTAAGTGATCTCGGGTATTTTACCGATTTTTCAAATTAAACGTAGGTACTCAGTTATCTAATAATTTTA
>JANQFW010000025.1 GCA_028277625.1 Candidatus Gastranaerophilales bacterium
TTTTTATTGCTTCTTCCATGCGACCTTTTAAGCCCATTAGATCATCGTTTTTGGTCCAACGGCGCAAGAGGACAATTTTATTACGCAGTCTGTAATATAAAAATGCTGCGTATTTATCGTTGTCTTTTGGGCATGTGTCTTCTGTTTTTAAGTTTTGTTTTTCCACGCTATTATCTCATGCTTCAAGTTCATCCGGCACAATTTTATATACTTAATATATATTTTAACTTATTCTTTATAATATTGCATGAAAATAGAACAATTATTACAAAATCGTTACTAAATTGATAGTATTAGTATTGAAAAATTAACTTTTTTAACAAATAGGCTTTAAAAGGGAATGATAATTTGTTATAATGCTAAAAAGACCCTAGAAGGTCGAATCGGCAAAATACAACCCTCTAGGGATGGATTTAGAAAAATGATTTAAGCAGCTCTGTAATTACTTTACAGGGCTCTTGATTTGTTAAAGCAAATACTGCAACTAGAATTAAGAAGCATAATATTTTTGCTATAAAGTATTAATAACTTTGATTAGTATAGCAAAAATATTTGTACTAACTTATATTTTTAAAGATTCAATATCAAATATAGAGTGTGTAACCGCTGCTTTGTTAGCGCTTTTAGTTATTTTTGTCTTGGTACTGGTCATATATAAGTATTTTTTTGCTCTTGTTATTGCTACATAAATCAATCGAAGATGCTCTTGCGCTATTTCGATCTTGGCTTTGAACTCTGATTTGTGGATATTATTTATTTGTAATAGCTGCTGCTTGATCTTATCCCTGGGTGTAAGCATAATATGTTGAGGTAATATAGCATAAGAATAATTATTTTCATGCATTTCCGGGATAAAAACAGCGTCAAATTCCATACCCTTGGATTTATGCACGGTCATAATTTTTATAAATTCAGACTCTGAAAAACTGTTCTCATTCTCATCAAATAATTTTATGCCTTTTAAACGAGTTTTATAACTAAGCTCTTTAAAGTATTGCACGATTTCAGGCAGCTCAATGGGATGATTGGTTTTATAATCAGTAAATTGTCGTCTGTGCTTTTGTGCAAGCAGACTAAATAATTCGACATTAGACCTATCAATAATATCCTTAAAGTAATGATTGCCTATTTTTAAAATCAGCCGCTCCACAGAGAGAGAAGAGTTTTCAGTCCAATAAATTAAATCCTGCTGAAAATAATTTAAATCATCATCTTCAATTAAAATGCTTAAGTTAGCTTTTATAAATGGTGTGCCAAGCTGCTCAAGAAGATTTTCAACAGATTGATTGTATTTAAATATTTCATTATTAACAAACTCATTGTATAAATTTAGGATTTTCTTATTATTAAGAGGGTGGACTAAAACATCCAAGATACTTAATATAAGTCTGAAAACTTTTTTCTGGTTTAAACTATCACCAAAGCAAAGGTAAGGTATGTCATGCATATCAAAAAAATTTGCCCATTGCGTTACCGATAGATTGTTTCTTACAAGAATTCCTATATTTGTATTTTTATCTTGTTTTTTAATCTCTTGAATTTGCTCTAGCACCCATTGTTTTTCATCATCTGGGGTTTCTAAAATTTTAAAAACCGGTGGCTTATCTGATATGGGATTTTGGGCTGCTACGGGGTTCATTTTTATTTTATAAAACGCATTTTTTAATAAACCATGCCTGCTTGCCCACTCTACAAGGTTATTAGCTAGTTCGTAAATTGGCTTGGCGCAGCGTTGCGATGATGTCATTTCTATTTTTTGGCTGGTTAAAATAAAATTTTTGAACCCCTGCACATCAGCATTGGAAAATGTTGTGGTGATAGCTTGATTTAAATCACCTGTTCTTATAAGGTTTTGGTGCTTTTTATAAAGTATATTAATAAGTTCTTGCTGTATTTTTGAAGAATCTTGCGCTTCATCCTCTATAATATATTTAAATTTATCCTGATAAATCCATCTGATATCAGAATTATTTTTTAATAACTCAATTGATTTATTTAGTAAGTCATCAAAGTCAAGGAGTTCTCGCTGTTTTAAAGTACTTAAATAGTCTGTGTATACGGGTAAGAATTCTAATATTGCCTGATTATTAGTTTTATTGGCATAATTTTTGAGTTTTAATGCGTCTATGTTGTTCATTTTTGAGTAGGAAATCAGGTCAGAACAGTAGCCTATCCAATTAGTTAGGTTTTCTCCCGCCGGCAAATGATTAAAACATATTTCACCAATAAGTCTTTGCTGAAGTGAATCATCACATATTTCGAAACTTGGGGAAAGACCTAGTCTGATAAAGTTTTCATTTTCTTTTATAATACTTAATGCAAGGCTGTGAATTGTGCTTATTTGAGGTAGATCTTCGAGGTTTGGACAGCTTTTTTTGATTCTTTCCAATATATTCTTAGCTGCGGATTCCATATAGGTTAAAACAAGTATCCCGGATGGATCAACTTTTTCTTTTAATAATTTGATAATTAATGCTTGCAGAATAGTTGTTTTACCTGCACCCGGTACTGCTGGGACAGCCAACTTTCCGCCTTTATAATTTAGAATGCCTTTTTGGTCATCCCTGGGTATGAAGTTAAAATTAATCTCGCCTGTATCTGTTTTATTTAATAAATAGTCTTTTAAAATACCGCTGTTTTCGTAGCCTGTGGCGTCAAAACTACTTGCAAGGCAATAGACTTCTTTGTTTGCACATAAGACAAGCTTTCTTATTAGATGAGCTGTTTTTTCTATGGTTAATTTTTCATGAATATCTTGTGTGTAAGGTTGCTTACCCCAGTTTTGCGAGAATACCCAGGAGTTATACAATGGGCCTGTGTCATCTTTTGTCCAATGATAGCCTGTTACATCATACCAAATTTGATAATCTGATTCTATTTCTAAGTCTACAATTTTTTGCGGTGTAGAAATTATTAGCGCATCGTCTGATATATTAGGTGCAAAAACTGGAGTGTCTGATACTACTGTATTTTTTATCTGTATAACCCAGTCTTTATAACTATATAGTTTTTTATTTTCTTTTTCTCTTATATTTTCGAAGCTTTCAAGGGATTTAACGGTTAAATTATAAAATTCAAAGTTATCATCAGCGCTTAGCTCGGGTAGAATTATATTTTTTATTATTTCATCCAATACTAAAGAAAGGTTTTGGTCTTCTGTTTTTATGTTTGAAAGTTTTTCTAAGAACGAGTGATATTTCTTATTGAAAATTTCATCCTCTAAAGTCAGGTCTTTGCTTAATTCTTTTTTAAGTGCGTAGCTGTTAATAATGTCTTCGCACTCTACAACAGGAATTTTGAATAGCGAGCTGAATAGTTTTTTTAGTTCAAAGCTGGTTGGACTCATTTTCCAGGTTTTATATAGCAATTGGCAAATAATAAGTGAGCAAAAAACTGTTTTGTCTTTGTATAGCCTTTGGGTGCCAGTAATAAACTGGTATTTTATATTATTTTTTTCGAAAAACTCAGAAAAATAAAACTTAACCGATTCATCTATATTGGGAGTGGTAATAACGATTTCACGAGGGTCTACGTATTTATTACTTGTAAGATTTTCTACCAGTCCCAGGCAATTTTGGGTCATTTGTGCTTTTTGTATTGAATTTAGAACTTTTATTCTTTCAAAAGCTGTAAGCTTGTTGTTTTTTATTTTATTAAACAGCTTAATTGCGTCATCTTTAGTTTGTTTTTGAGTTTTTAATATTTTTATTTCTTTTTTTATACTATTTTTTAAAATATCCCATCCCCAGGGATAGGCACATAAATAGCCTCTCCTTGCCCCTCCGTCTATATCACAGGCAAAAACAAAATCATCAAGCTGTGGTAAAATCTGCTCTGCAAAAAGATAACAAGCACTGTTTTGTTCATCCATATCATCAATCAGAAGATATTTTATATTTTGAAAGTCTTTAACTAAGTTATTCTTTAGACAATGTGTGAAGATATTTACTTGCTTGATAAAATCAAAGGTTCTTAGATAGTTTGTTTTTGATTTTAAGCTATTTAAAGCTTGGTCTGCTTGCTGCGCAAACGGTTGGTTGAGAAGATGGGACTTAATTTGAAGATCTTGGGAATCTATAATATTTTCTGTAACTAAGCGATAACGCCTTAAAAGCTGGTGTATAAGATTTGCTTCGTTAAAATAGTCTTTAAATGTATCTGAAACTTTTGTGTTGCGATTAATTTCATTTATGCAGTTTTTTAGGATAAACTCAGTGGTTTCCAGGCTGCATAAATCAGGAGAAATAACTCTGCTGCCAAATTTGTCCGGTATAATTTGCTCGATTTGCGCCCAGTTTTTAGTGATAAAGTTATAGACTATACCATTGAATGTATGAATTCTAAATGAATTTAGAGAATCAATAGCTTTTAGGTTATTTAAAATATAATTAAAAAATAGGCTTTGCTTGTGTTTATTTGCGCAGATAACTAAAATATCCCGGGGTACTATACCAGAATTTAATAATTCCAGATATTTTGCCATTAAAAGAGTTGTTTTGCCAGATTTTAAAGGACCTTCTATAAACATATTTATTCAACTTATTATTTGATTTTATTATGAAGATATATTAATAAAATAGTTTGTTTTTTAAATTTAACTTAATATTTCTTTGTAATTGTATTGACGACAGAATAATCTCTTGATAATATATAATATATACTTTAGATATAAAAACTAAGATTTTTAAATATTATCTGGTTAATGTAAAAACAAAATTTAGTTAATAAAATTTAATATTTTGTTGGAATCAGTACATGTATTTTTTTGATACTGGCTGATTTATTCTTTAATTTATATAAAATAATTGCTTTAAGTATTTTTTCTGCTTTTGGTGAGTCTATCACCTTCTGTAACCTGTTTTGAAACTTGTGTAAGAAGTATTAGTGCTTGATATACCATTATTTCTGCTTTACCTAATATTATAAGGAGTTTGCTTTATGACAAATTGCATGCGCAAAGGTTTTGTGGGTACAAAAGAAAATAATTGTACTTTGCCAAGTGAAAAACTCGACTCTAAAAATTTATACCATAAAAATAAAACTGCTACTGAAGATGGTTTTAATTATTATGATGAAACATTAAATGATTACTTAAAAAAAATTGCTGTTACTCAGTTATTAAGCCATAGAGAAGAATTAGAGCTAGGCAAAAGAATTGTAAGTGGCGATGAGGTTGCTAAAAGAAAGTTAGTGCAGGCTAATTTAAGGCTGGTAGTTAGCATTGCTAAAAAATATATAAATTATAGCCTTTCATTTTTTGATTTAATTCAAGAAGGAAATATGGGCTTGATTATAGCTGTAGAAAAATATGATTATACTATGGGGTATAAGTTTAGCACCTATGCTACCTGGTGGATTAGGCAGGTGATTAATAAGGCTATTTCTGAGCAGTCTTATAGTATGAAAATACCTGTTTATGTGCAAGAAAATATTTATAAATACAAAAAAATAAAGTCACAAATGGAAGAAAAACTTGATAGAAATGTAAGTAACAAGGAAATTGCTAAAAAAATGAAAATTTCTGAAAAAAAGCTGGAATGCTACTTAAGTGCTTTTCCTAACACAGTTTCCTTAGATGCATCGTATACTATGCAAGATGGCAAAGATGTTTCATTAGGTGAATTTCTGGAAGATGCTAATACTAAAATAGAATCAGGTAGTGAGTATAATAATTTAAAAGATGAAATTGACTCTATACTATCCACACTAAAAGAAAGGGAAGAGGAGGTTATTAAAATGCGTTTTGGGTTGGGGCAAAATCACGAAAAAACGCTCGAAGAAATAGGCAAAAAATACGGTGTGACAAAAGAATGCATCCGTCAGACGGAGCTAAGGGCGTTAAAAAAAATACGAGAAATATGTTGTAAGGAAAATTTGTTAGTCTGTTATGTAAACTAACTTTAAGAACCGCCCTTAAAGGCGGTTCTTTTGGGTTTTACTAATTTTTTTAAGAAAAATTGTTAAATTTTGCAAAAATTTTTTTTTGTTTTGGTATAATACATGATGTAAATTATAAATTTTATGTTTTGAATTTATATTTTGTTTGGAGGTTAAGTTTTAAATGGCAGCAGACGAAAACATAGAAAATGTAAACGTACAAGAAATGAGTGAATTTGAAAAGTTATTGTCGAAGTACGACTATAACTTTAATAAAGGTGACCTTGTAAAAGGTACAGTTGTAGGCTTTGAATCTAATGGAGTTATTGTAGATATAGGAGCTAAAACTGCTGCTAAAG
>JANQFW010000127.1 GCA_028277625.1 Candidatus Gastranaerophilales bacterium
TATTAAAGAGCCTGATTCAAGTATAATATTATTTCCAGCAAAAGAAAAAGAAAATCTTGATTGGAATACAATTAATAAAATTGCAGAGCTAAATAAAGACTTTAAAGAGTTTATAAAAAGAATTACAAACGATATTAAAACACAAGAAGTTAGAGAAGAAGAGTTTGATAAAATATTAGATATTGAAGATTTGATTATTAAAAATTAAGTGATTAAAGAGGATACGTAATGATAACAGGTGAAATAAGATCAAAAGTTGATAAATTGTGGGAAGCGTTTTGGAGTGGCGGCATATCTAACCCCTTAACTGTTATAGAACAAGTTTCTTACCTGTTATTTATAAAAAGGCTTGATGACATACATATAGTTAAAGAAAAAAAAGCGAATAGGCTTGGGATTGAAATCGAAAAGCCTATATTTACCCAAGAGGAACAAGACCTTAGATGGTCAAGATTCAAAGACTTTGAAGCTGAACAAATGCATTCAATTGTTATGAATAAGGTTTTTCCTTTTATGAAAGATCTTGCCTCAACTAGCGAAAGCTATGCAAAATATATGGCTGACGCTATATTTATGATTCAAAAGCCGGGTTTATTGGTTCAGGCTGTTGATATGATTAATGAAATCCCTATGGACGATAGAGACACTAAAGGCGATTTATACGAATATATGTTATCTAAATTATCCACCTCCGGGCAAAATGGACAGTTTAGAACACCCCGCCATATTATCAAAATGATGGTTGAGCTTATGCAGCCAAAAGCAGATGATATAATTTGCGATCCGGCATGTGGCTCGGCGGGTTTTTTAGTTGGAGCTGGTGAGTACCTAAGAGAAAAACGTCCTGAGATATTCAATGAAAGAGAAAAATTTGAGCATTTTAACAAAAATATGTTCAAAGGTTTTGATTTTGATATTACAATGCTAAGAATCGGCTGTATGAATATGATATTGCACGGTGTGGAGAATCCTCATATCGATTATAAAGATTCTTTATCTGAAGATAACTCGCAAGAAAAAGAAGAATGCACGCTGATATTGGCGAATCCGCCTTTTAAGGGGTCTATCGATAAAAAAAATATCGCAAAAAACCTTTTATCTGAAGTTAATACCGCTAAGACAGAATTGTTATTTTTACCTTTGATGTTGAGGCTTTTAAAAGTAGGCGGCAGATGCGCTGTTATCGTTCCAGACGGAGTATTATTCGGAGCTTCTAAAGCTCATAAGGATGTAAGAAAATCGTTGGTAGACAAACATAAACTGGAAGCTGTTATTTCTATGCCTTCGGGTGTATTTAAGCCTTATGCAGGGGTATCAACAGGTATATTGATATTTACAAAAACCAATTCCGGCGGTACGGATAAGGTTTGGTTTTACGATATGAAGGCTGACGGTTACAGCCTTGATGACAAACGCAACGAGATTGAAGACAATGATATTCCTGATATTATAGAAAAATTCCATTCGCGTTATTCTGTGTTAAGTAACAATTGTCATCCTGAACAAAATAACAATCCTCCTGAATTTAAAAACCGTCATATGGAGTCAAATAATTGTCATCCTGAGCGAAGCGAAGGATCTAACGCCACATGCGATTCTTCGGCAGAGCCTCAGAATGACGACCGCAAAGCCAAAAACTTTTTTGTTCCTGTTGATGAAATTAAGTCCAACGACTATGACTTAAGCATTAACAGGTATAAAGAAATTGAATATGAAGAGGTTCAATATGACCAGCCAGAGCAAATTTTTCAAGAGGTTAGCCTACTTGAGGCTGAAATACAAGATGGATTAAAAGAGCTTGAGGGCTTGTTGCGATGAAAGAATTTAAATTGCAAGAGATAGCAGAAATAAATTCTGGTCAAGGTGCACCACAAAAAAAGAATGATTTTGTACCTAAAGAAAACGGTATACCTTTTGTAAGAGCTGGCAGTTTAGAATTTTTGGAAAGAGGCTTAAGCCTTGATTTATGCGAACATGTTTCTGCTGAAACTGCTAATAAGTATAAATTAAAACTTTTTTCAGAAAATACCATATTATTTGCTAAGAGTGGAATGTCTTCCAAAAAGGGAAGAATATATAAGTTATATAAGCCTGCTTATGTTGTAAACCATTTGGCGGCGATATTTCCAAAGAAAAATTTGGATCCTAATTTTTTACTATATTGGTTTAAAAAATATCCACCTAATAACCTTATTAACGATGATGCTTATCCTTCTATTAGGCTTTCAGATATTCAGAAAATAAAAATCCCACTCCCCCCACTCGAAACTCAAAAACAAATCGCTGCGGTGCTGGACAAAGCCGACGAGCTAAGGCAAAAGAAAAAATATGCCAACGCCAAGCTTGATGAGTTATTGCAGTCGGTGTTTTTGGATATGTTCGGGGATCCCGTGCGGAATCCGAAGGGGTGGGAAAAGTGTTTATTAAAAGATGATTTATTAGAAGTTCAAAATGGTTTATCAAGAAGAAGAAAAATACCTGAAAATACAGGTCAAATTGTATTGCGTTTAAGAGAAATAAGAGCAAATACAATTGATTATTCCGATATTAATAGAATTCCTTTAGAAAAAAAAGAAATAAATAAATATAAAGTAGACTTAAACGATTTACTTTTTATTCGGGTAAACGGAAATAAAGATTATGTTGGAAGATGTGCAATATTTAAAGATAATAAAGAAGATGTTTATTTTAATGATCATATTATGAGAGTAAAGTTAAACGAAAATAGATTAACCCCTTGCTTTATTTCAAGATTTTTAAATAGTAAATTCGGAAAAATGGAAATAAAAAAACATATTAAAACATCAGCAGGACAGTTTACTATTAGTCAACAAGGACTAGAGAAAATAAATTTATATTATCCACCTCTCGATCTCCAAAACAAATTTGCTCAAATAGTTGAAAAAGTTGAAGAGCAAAAAGCTAAAAACGAAATAGCTACAAAAAAACTTGATGACCTTTTTAACTCGCTGCTGCAACGAGCGTTTAAGGGGGAGCTGGAGCTTGCCAGGGAGTTGGTTGTTGTATGAATGAGCTTACAAAAACTCAAATGGAGCAAATACAAGATTTACAGGATCGAATAAATCAGTCATTTGCCCCTATAAATGAACTCGGAGATGTATATAAAAATATACAATTTTCACCTGCAGTTCAAAATTTGCAAAAAATTACAAAAGATCAGCAACTATTATGTCAAAAGTTAAGTCAGTCATGTACTTTTGCAAGTGAGCTCATTTCACCTGCAATATCAAATTTAGTAATAGCACAAAAAACAATAAAACAGATGACCTCTGTTTTAATACCTCAAATAGCAAAGCTTCAGGAGTCATATTATAAACAATACCAAGAGTATAAAAATGAAGAATTTCCAGAAGATTTAAAAGACTTTACTTGGCTATTGCCTCAGGATTTGATGAATGATCCAGAATCACCACTTTATTCATTGCCAAGACTTGTTCGTATTTACAAGCGAAAAGAAAATAAAATTAAGCTTCAAAAACAAATAGATAAACAAATTATAGGCGTAGTAAAACAAGATAATTGGGTTTTATTGGAAATTTTAATTAACAGGTGGGAAGAAAAGGGAACGTTATTTTCTGCAGAAAGAATACAAATATATAGAGATTGTCTTAAAATAATTAGACGATTTGGCAAACAAACATCAGCAAATGTAGTTCTACCTACTTTAATTGCTCAGATTGAAGGATTATGGTTAGATTTACTTAAAAACAAAGGTGTTAATATTGAAAACTATTACCATGAAGAAAGAAAAAAATATGGAAAAATAACTTTAAAAAAGCAAAAAAAAGAGCTTTTTCAGTTGATTAATGATAATGATATAAATGAGCAGGTTTTTTTTGAGATTTTAACAGGTGTTCTTTTTTGCGATAGCGATAAAATGAGTGGTGATATTGACTTTAGAAGGCATAAAATAATGCATGGTAGAGTTTCTGACTATGGCGATATTGCAAGTGTCATAAAAGCTTTCTTTATAATTGATTACTTATCTCGAATTGAATAAATTTATAAGTGTTTATAAAATAAAAAGAATGTTATAATAATAATGACGGTGTAACCCCTTTGTTTTTGGTTTGCACTTTCATCATTTTATAGCCCCTTTTGTTTTTGCAATTAAGTAACTTATAAATTTCCATGATATAATAGCCATGTTTCGAATGGTGTAGAAAGACATAGAGAGTGGCAAACTTTGAATTTTTAAAAAATCAATGGCATTCTATATACGAAATGGCGGCAAAGGCAGAAAAAAACGTTTATTCCGACCCTCGTGCGGCATGTTTCTACGCCCGACTTACATTAGAAAACTCTGTTAATTGGCTTTATAAAAACGATGAATATCTACAATTGCCATACTCTACTACTCTAAACTCGCTACTGCACGAGCAAACATTTAAAGACAATCTCGACCCGAAGCTTTTTCCTAAGTTGAAAATTATTCAAAAAACTGGCAATATAGCTGCCCATATTGCAAAAGCTCTTAGCGAAAGAGATGCTTTGCATGTTATAACAGAATTATTTCATTTTACTTACTGGATGTATCGCTATTATTCTACGGGCGAAGTCGACAGGTCATTAGTTTTTAGTATTGATTTAATACCTAAAAAAGAAGAAACAACTGATAAATTAAGCGAAACTTTAGAAAAACTAAAAGCTAAAGAAAACGAGCTCTTAGCCAAAGAAAAACTTATAAAAGAAGCTCAAGAGAAACTGGCAAAAATACAAGAGTCTAAAGCCAAAAACAAGCAAGTTCCAGATAATTACGACTACAACGAAGCCGAAACAAGAGAATACTTTATTGATGTACTGTTAAAAGAAGCCGGCTGGAATCCTGATTATAAAAACGTTGCAGAATATAAAGTCTGGGGTATGCCTAATGATAAAGGCGAAGGTTTTGTTGATTATGTTCTTTGGGGCAATGATGGCTTACCGCTTGCTGTAGTTGAAGCTAAAAGGACAAAAAAAGATGCTAAAGTAGGTCAACAACAAGCAAAACTATATGCTGATTGCTTAGAAGAAATGCGAGGACAACGCCCGGTAATATTTTATACAAACGGCTATGAGCATTATATTTGGGATGATTTAAATTATCCGCCACGTTCAATTCAAGGCTTTTATAAAAAAGACGAACTGCAACTTATGATCAACCGTAGAAAGACAAAACAAAACATTGAAAAGCCACAAATAAATAAAAATATATCCGGTAGACCATATCAAGAAGAAGCTATCAAAAGCGTTTGTAAAGAATTTAAAAGTAAAAAAAGAAAATGTCTTGTTGTCATGGCTACAGGTACAGGTAAAACAAGAACAGCAATATCACTTGTCGATATTTTACAAAAAAATAATTGGGTAAAACGGGTTTTATTTTTAGCAGATAGAACAGCCCTCTTAAACCAAGCTAAAAACGCTTTTAAAAAGCATTTACCAAACTGCAATCCATTGGATATAACAGAAGATAAAGGGGAAACCAATAGCAGGGTTATTTTATCCACTTATCAAACAATGATGAATTTAATTGACTCTACTAAATCTGATCACAAGGTTTTTGGAGTTGGGCATTTTGATTTAATTATAATAGACGAAGCTCACCGCTCTGTTTATAAAAAGTTTAAAGCCATATTTGACTATTTTGACTCCTTAATGATAGGTTTAACCGCCACCCCAAGAAATGAGGTTGATAAAAATACTTATGAGCTTTTTGAACTTGAAGAAGGAGTACCAACTTTTTACTACGAGTTAGAAAAAGCTGTACCTGAGGGCTATTTGGTTCCGCCCAGATCGTTTAGTGTTCCTGTTAAGTTTATACAAGAAGGCATTAAATATTCAGAGCTATCTAAAAATGAAAAGCTTGAATACGAAGAAAAATTTTATGATGAGGAAACTAATACTATTCCAGAATTCATAGATCCTGCAAAACTAAATAAATGGTTATTTAATAAAGATACTGTTGATAAGGTTTTAGAGCATTTAATGCTTTATGGTATTAAGGTAAATGGCGGTGATAAGCTAGGAAAAACAATTATTTTTGCTAAAAATCACGACCACGCTGAATATATAAAAGACAGGTTCGACGCTAATTATAAACATTACAAAGGGCATTTTGCTAGAGTTATTGATAATTATGCGACTTATGCCCAAAGTTTAATTAATGCTTTTTCAGAAAAAGAAAAAGAGCCTACCATTGCAATATCTGTTGATATGCTTGATACAGGAATTGATGTGCCGGAAGTTTTAAATCTTGTATTTTTTAAAATTGTACGTTCAAAAACTAAATTTCATCAAATGATAGGAAGAGGAACAAGGCTTTGCTCTGATTTATTTGGACCTAAGCAGGATAAGGAGCATTTTTATATATTTGATTTTTGCCAAAATTTTGAATACTTTGAATCATATCCTGAAGGTGCGGTTTCTAAAAATCAAATGTCTTTATCTCAAAGAATTTTCACAAAGCGTTTAGAGCTAGCTCAATCATTAAAAAATAAAGATGAAAGTTTACAACTTTTATCAGGCAAGTTAAAAGATATACTACACGAACAGGTTGCAGGAATGAGTGTAGATAATTTTATAGTTCGTCCGCACCGCAGAGAAGTTGAAAAATTTTCCGACCGTAAAGCTTGGGATAATATTGATGCCCAAGAATTTTTGGAGATAACTAACAAGCTTGCTCCATTACCATCTGAGGTTGAAGATAATGATGAACTTGCAAAACGTTTTGATTTAATGATTTTAAATATGCAGCTAGCTGTTTTAGATAACTATAAAGGCTTTGAACGTATACAAAATAAAGTTATGGAAATAGCTTCTAAGTTAGAAGATAAACGTTCTGTTCCTCTTGTAAATGCTCAGCTTGAATTAATACGGGATATGCAAACTTCTGAATTTTGGGAGTATATAACAATTCCAATGCTTGAAGAAGTTCGTGTTTGTATTAGAAATTTAATGCAATTTTTAGATAAAAATAACGGAAAAGAAATTATTTACAGTGACTTTGAAGATGAAATAGGTTTGCAGGTTGAAGTAAAAAGGCAAAGTTTTGAGACCGCAAGCGACCTTGCTCAGTACAGAAAGAAAGTTGAATTTTTCTTGCGAGAACATCAAGACCACATAACGATAAATAAATTGAAATTTAATAAACAAATAACCTCTACTGATATAGAAGAGCTGGAAAAGATTTTATTTAAAACAGGAGAAGATAAAGAAAAGCTTGATAAAATTTTAGCCGGAGAAAACTTAGGCGTATTTATTCGTAAAATAGTAGGGCTTGACAGAAAAGCTGCCGAAGATATTTTTACTGATTATTTAAATGAGAAAAATTTTAACTTAAATCAGATAACATTTATAAGAAAAATTATTGATTACTTAACTTATAATGGCACTATGAATCCACAATTACTTTATGAACCGCCATTTACTGATATCCACTTTGAAGGGCTGGACGGATTGTTTAAAGATGATAGGGCAGATGATATAATTCATCAGCTAAAAGAAATCAACAGAAATGCGAATTTTTTTGTACAATCAGATACTTATGCCTCTGAGGGTTGAGGATGATATTTTTATTTCTAAAAAAATATATCTAAAATAAATAAGTTAAATGGATTAAAAATAATGAACAAACAACTTTTCATAATAGCAGGAGCAAACGGAAGCGGTAAAAGCACCTTAGCAAGCGAGCTTTTACCCGAAGAAAAGCTTCAATTTTTAAATGCCGATGACATAGCTAAAGAAATTTGTCCTGAAAATATTGAGAGCGTTAAAATATCAGCA
>JANQFW010000089.1 GCA_028277625.1 Candidatus Gastranaerophilales bacterium
CTTTTAAGCCCATTAGATTATCGTTTTTGGTCCAACGGCGTAGGAGGACAATTTTATTTCGCAGTCTGTAATATAAAAATGCTGCGTATTTATCGTTGTCTTTTGGGCATGTGTCTTCTGTTTTTGCAAATTCTTCCGGCAAAGTAATAAAACCTCAATCTTTCAAACCCGTACTTACTTAAACTTTATTTAATATATTTTTTATTTATTTAATATATATTATAACAAAATTTTAAAAATATGTCAGGCTTTGATTTAAGATTTTTATAAAAAACAGCTATTTTCTTAATACAACGTTACATCAAAAAATAAAACTTTTAAAAAGAATAAATGTTTGCAAAATAATGAGCTTGCTATTATTGAATAACAAGCTCAATTATTAAGAAATATTAAAAAATAATAAACAATTTGCCCTAGTAAACAAAAAGATGTAATAATATATTACGTTAATAGTCTAACCATTCCTTTCTTGACTGATGCGGCTACGGTCGCATTTATTTTTTGGAAATTTTTATCATGTAGCTATCAAGCATAAGGTTAAAAAGCTTTATTTATTACTGATTTAAAACTTTGCGATTTACATACTTATCCAATTTCTCTACTCGCTCACTACAAGCAACGAGTGTTGGATTAATGTATGGTCCAAATTCAGCTGCTACAGGCGGAGGTAAATATTCTCCATCAGAAGTATATTGAGGCGCAGGTGATTGAGGGCCTGTCAATCCTGGATTTTGAGGATTATTTTCTACTTCTCTTCTATTTTTTTTTTAAACAGTCCTAGTCCCTGGAATCCAAAATCCATTCCTACATTTTTAGCGCCATCTATTGTACTATGCACAGCTTTATTCATTACTACAGGTGTTGTCATTGCCTGCTGAACACTAGACTTTTGTTGCTCTTTATGATGAGGCTTGCCAAATATTAAGTGAGATAATTTTTTGAAAGGATAAGACATCAAAGTAGATCCACCTATAAGTATCACACCTCTTAATAACATGCCTGGAGCTCTCTTGGCTAGACCAACTTTTGTGCCCAATTTACCCGGCATTCCAAAGCCTACAACTTTGCCAAGACCTTTAGCTAATTTTTGAGTAACTGTATTAGCTTGCATGTTCTTTAAGTTAGCAACACCGTTTATACCTTTTTCGAGTAAAGGCCATGTTGCAAACATGCCGATCCAGTTGCCTAACATATCTTCTGCAAAGGTTGACATTTTTTCACCTTTTGGAGCTTCTCTGGCTTCTTTTATGCTATTACCTATCATCCAACCGTTAAAGACAACAAATAGTGCACCTAGGCCGCCACCATTCTTTAAGAAATTGCCGGTGCCTATAACTTTATCCGATATAAATTTAGATAAGCGTGATGTTTTTGTTGCCCCTGTAGCTATAGATACTTTATTAACAGCTTCTTTAAGACCAAGTGTTTCTAACTTTTCTGGACTAAGTTTATTTAAGGTAGCTGCAACTTTTTTAGCTGTTTCTGTATTAGGAACTGATCCTTTTGGAATATCTTTTAATATCTTATTAAGCTCTGCTGCAACAGCACTATCTACTTTTTTAAGTTCACCTATCAAAGATTGATGGGACGTTGCAGCTTTTCTTATATTTTCTATATTTTTATATTTAGGCTCATACTCAGGATTTTTAATGGATCTAAGCTTTTCTGAAAGTTTACTAAAGCGACCATATAGTGATTTATGTAATTTAGCCTCATTCGATTGAACAATACCACTAATTGCTTTTTTAGTTTCTTCAGTGTTCGGCTGAAGAACTAATTCACCTAATTTTTTAGCATCTTCTGGATTAATCTTTTTAAGAGCCTTTACTATATCCGCTGCATTACCGTGCTGTAATATAGTTTTATCTAAAAGCTCTTTAGCTGTATGATTGGCAGGAACTGCTGCATTATAAGTATTTGCTATCTTTGCATAGCTTTCTTTACCCATTAATGATTTATGGGTTTTGGATACTTTAGCTCGTGCACTGTCGATCCATTTACCCATTTTTTTGGATGCAGAATTATCAACTATAAAGCTTTTATCTAACCATCTGGAAAACTTCATTATAGGTGCATTTTCATGGCCACTTTTAGATGTTACTAATTTATGCAAACCATAACCTGCACCCCAAGCACCAGCTGTACCACCTGCTGTGTATGCAAGATTGTTTAAGGTTTCATCTTTTTTCTTTTTTTCTGCATCAGGATTCTTTTTTTCAAAACTATCAGGAAGCTTCTCTGCATGTAAAGCAGGAATATAAGGAGCAGATTCTCCTAAATTATCACTAAGGTTATTAACATTTTGAGCTTGCCACGTTTGCTGTATGCTATTATTCCCAAAGTTTGTTCCCATTATATCTTAGCTTCCTCTAATTTTTTTGAATACCCAACATTTTTAAGAGTATTTATTTTTTAATACAAATGTTTAAAGACTTCCTTTTATATAAAAAACAATATTAACTAAAAATTGCCTGCATGTTAAGAAAAATAAATTAATAAACTATTATACACTTATTCGGTTAAATTATCAATGTATAAATTATACTATATTTGAATTAATTTTTAGACAACTAACTAGATTAAATTATATCTAACTTAATAAAAATTAAAACAATGCAGCGTCTTGCCAATTCTTGGATATTTCACTTTGTGGGTTTAATTTTGGTGCAAGCATGCTTGATTGACGATTGTATTCAAATAGAATCTCACCGGCTAACTCCCCGGCTGTTTTGGGGTGATCGTCCGGGACAGAAAAAGCTTGTGAATTCTGCACTTGCCGAGGTTCATACTGAGGGTTATTACCCAATAATTCAACAGCATCCGATGAAAGATTAGCAAGAAGAAGCTGTTGGAATTGAGGATTATTCATAAGCTCTTGAATTTGTGCTTTGTCCATACCGGGGAATCTTGAAAGGATTTCATTTTTAACATCAGGATTTTGTAATAATTGATTTAAACGCGCCTGCTGAGGGGTGTTAACCCGGGTTAAAGCAGCTTGTGGGTTTGATAAAAATTGTTGAGGATTTAGGGTATTTGGTGACACCGTGGCAGCTTGCTGTTTGGCCTTTTCTGCTTTTTCTTTTTCTTCTTTATGGGTTGGCTTGCCAAATATTAAATGAGATAAAGACCTAAATGGCTTGGATGCAATACCGGCTAATACAAATAGCCCAACTACCCGAATTAGTCCGCCTGCTATGGTTGCAGGTATTTTAATTCCAAATCTTCCAAGTTTACCATGTTTTTTGCCCAAATTAGGGTCCATCCCCAGGCCTACTATTTTACCTGTTAATTTAGCCAAGGCTGCGGGGGCCTTCATTAGGGTGGAGGCTTTGTTAATTTCTATTTTTTTCAGGTTGGCTGTGCCGTTTATTAACTTGGCAATATAAGGGCTTGCCAACATAAATCCAACCCAATTACCCAGTATGTCTTCCATAAATGTAGAAACTTTTTCACCCTTCGGGGCTTCTGCGGCTTCTTTTATTGCCATACCAAAGAAAGCACCGTTCATTAATATGCCTAAAGCATTTGAGCCCATGAATTCTGAGAAGCCTACTGAGAATTCGGACAAGAATTTAGATAAGCCTGACTTAGCATTGGCTGAGGTATTTACCTTATCAGCTAAATTCTTAAAGTTTCCATCAAATAAAGACGTAAACCTTGAAAATATCTTATTAGGCACTTTATAGAAACCTGCCGGCAGCTTTGCGCTATTATCATGCAAAATCTTTGCTATATCTTTGGCTGCTTGTTTAGTGTTTTTGTTTAAAGAGGCTTTTAATAAACTTTCTCTAAGCTCACCACTAAGTTTACCAAGGTGTTCTGTTGGTTTGAATTTACCAACCAATGCTGAGTGATCTGCATCCTTACCATGCTTAATAATATTCTCTACAAGTGCTTTATCCTTATTAGAGAGCTTATTTAATAAATTGTTATTAGTTATATGGTCTTTTATTTCTCCAGCTAATTGTTTTTCGGCTTCTCCTTTAAGATCAGATCCTGCGCGATTTACAAAACCAAGGACAACATCAGCTTTGCCGTTTTCAGCTAAAACCTTGGCTAAATCGCCGGGCTTAAACTTATCTACTAAATTGCTATCAAAATGGGATAACAAAGAACTGCCTAAAAAGCCTGAGAACCAATCTTTGTGGGTGGCACCTTGCCTGAAGTAATTACCTGCTTCTTTATATGTATTATTACGAGAGAATAAATTATTAATCTTAGAAACACCACTTTTTGCGGCATTAGCTACTCTGCCAAGAGTATTAAAAATAAAGTTATTGCCAATCCGGCTGTTATCTACTTTTTTAACCAACTTCATAAAAGGGGCTTTTTCGTAAGTACCTGACGAAGATAATAAATAGTCACACCCCTTGCCCAAGACCCAAGAGCCTGCTATACCAGCAGCAGTAGGTGCAAGGATTTTTGCCAGGCTTTCTTTGCTACCGCCTACCATTCCAGTTACAACACCGCCAACAGGATTGTCTGCGACTTTTTTATTTACTTCTGCCCAGCGTGTACCTATAGAGGTATTAGGATTTTGTCCAGCTGCCAAATCTTGCGCAGGTGGCTGTTGTTTATTTGCCAAAGGTAAAAGCGGCGTGTTATTTTGATTTATATTCATTCCCATTTTAGGTTATTTTATCCCTATCCTATTAGTTTTTCATCTATTTTATTTTTTAAAAATTAATTCATTTATAAAAAAAACAAAACAAATAAAAAATTGCCATAGCTTAGGATACAAAGTATTTGGAATTAAGCACCACTGTCTATGATAGAAGATTCATTGGGCTTATTTATGCTGTATGCATTAATAGCCTTTGTGTTTCGCCTTAGAGAGCCGACTTTCTTTTTTATGTCATACTTTAACATTTGCATGTTGTTTATATTAGCGTCTTCTATTATTTTTATTTTATCTGCGAGCTGCTTTATTAAAACTTTTTCTTCTTGGGTATATTCTTTTTTAGCTAATTTTTCTAATTCTTTATAAAAGGCTTTTCTTTCGTCAAGAATTTTATCTATATCATCCACGAGCCCTTTTTCGATACATTCAGCTATTTGGGATGTTTTAAGGTATAGATTTTTATAACAAACTTTTAATTTCTCAAAATTTTCACTCATAATGTTCCACTATTCAAAATAAAAAATATTTAAAATCATTTTATATCTATATTATACAACTCTCTCATTGACCTGTGAAGGCGGATCATCATTTATTTTTTCTTTATTTGCTATTTTTATTGCTTGATCCCAGGTTCTTCTTAACTCTTTTAGATATCCCAGTACTTCGTTAACCATTGCAACGTCACGCTTTACATTTGCCTGCACAAGCTTAAAATACATATAGTCGTACAAGCCGTAAAGATTTTTTGCCACTTCCCCACCTGTTTCCATATCCAATGTATTCATGAATTCTGAGATGATTTTTTGGGCACCTATTATGTTATTGTGAATTGATTCTATGTCTTTGTCTTCCATACCTTTTTTGGCTTTGTTTAAAAATTGAATTGCCCCATCATACAACATTAACAAAATCTGCTCTTGACTCGCGGTTTGAATTTGAGTCTGCTGATATTGCTTTAAGTAAGGATTTGGATTCATATTGAGTGACCTTTTCTATACAATCTAATAATGTCTAAATAAATATTATATAAACATATATACTATTATAATCATAATCAACAACAATTTTAACTGTTTTTAAAAAAATTTTATAAAAGTTATTAATCTCTAGGGACAGTTTTTAAATCAACCTTCCCTATCTACTAACATGCCGGAGGATTTTTTATTTCTTTCAATTAACGATTTTAAATCTTCTGGTGATAATGTTTGAACTGTTTTGCCTGTTTCCTTATCAATTAATTCTACCATATCGGTTTCATTATTGAACTTAACTTTGTACTTCTTCTTGCCGGATTCTGTCTGAAAAATTTCTATTTCATCATGAGGTTCTTCTTCACAATCATCACCGCAATCACGACCTTCCAGGTCTTTACTTTCTTCGTGGTTGCTTTCTACGTCGCTTTTTGTTTTTTCATTTTGTTCCGGCTTTTTAATTGCGGTTTTTGCTTCGCACTCGGCATACTCTTTTGCCGGCTCGCTAGCAGGAGCTGCGACTTTGTACAGTTCATTATTTAAAAAAGATAATCCATCAATGGGCATTTCCAATAAATCCTTTTATTTATATTTTAGAACACTGTATATTATTATTAACGATTTAATAGAGCGACAATTATGTCTTCATCCAAACTTTTTATTTGAATGTCTATACTTTCCGCGGGATTTTCCAAAAGACTCTTTAACGCTGCGTCTTTTAAGTCAATGCCAGAGTCTGAATAATCTTCTGATGGTTTACCCAAAAGAAAATCCTTCATGCTTAATGCATTATCTGCTAAATTATTTACGTCTTGACTTACAGACTCTGCGGCGTCTTCTTTATCTCTTATCTTTTCAATTGTTCCATTTACTTTGGAAATAAAGCTTTCAGCGTCTTCTTTGCTTTTTAGATTAACATCTTCATCTTCTTTTTTTAATTCAATGTTTTTTAGAGACATTTCCTTAATATTTTTTGATATATCTATATCTTTATTGTTAAAATCTTTTATTACAATATGTTCTTCAATGCCATCTTTTAATATGGCATTATCATCAAATTTGGTATTTTTTACAACTTTATCTACGTTACTTAATTTTTCATTAATGTTTTTATTTACAGTATCCCAATCATGATCTTTTGACGCATCTTCTTTTAAAGCTTTTTCTAAATCTTTTTTGATGGCAGTCAAATTATCGGATACTTCAACAATGCCATTTTTAGCTAATTCCATAACACTAACAGCTTTTTGTACATCTTCAATTGTGTTTTGATCCACTTTACTCTTTAAATTTTCAACATCAATATCTTCAACCTGATTTATTGCATCTTCTGTGGTTGAAGGATTATTACTCTTTTCAACTGTCCTTGCCTGAAAAATATTGGATTGTGATTGATTTGAAATCGGAGTCAAACCAACGTCATCCATAAAAAATGACATGATTTTAAGCCCTCCAGACAAAGTAAAAATTTCAAGTAACAAAAGGGTGGTATTTATATATATTATTCCCTATTTTTATTAAAAAATAACACCTTATTTGAAAACATTTACATTTTTTTACAAAAAAAATACCTGGCCAAACCTTACCCACAAGATATAAAGACAAAAAAAACAGGCAGTATATATTGACAAAAATAATAGAATATGAGTAACATCAAATAAAATAGAAGCCTATAAACTTTGAAAAGGCCTTTCAGGCTTAAGCTTGATATTAAAATATATAATATATATTAATATAAGAAAATAAAAAAATAATTTAAGAAAATGACAACAAGATCTCATATTTTAATGTAAAATAGGTAATAAACTGAATTTTATTTATTTTTCTGAGGATTACTGCACATGGATACAATTTCAAAGAATAGCTTTCGAGCTCTATTAAAAAAAATATTCGAACTTCCTATCTGGATAAAGCAATCAATATATTTAGAGATAAAACATGAGTTGGAAGAAACAATTAAGGACAACATAAAACTAATAAAGAAGGATAACTCTTTACAACTATATATCCCAAAGACGACTTTTTTGGGTAAAACGGAATTGGAATCCAGATCTAAAAATATGGATGAAAACGTTTATAAATTTATAAACGGATGTATGCACAACCTCAGCATTATAGAAATTGCAATTAATTATAACTGGAGTTTGGCTGAGTGTTCCACTCATTTTATCAATGCAGTAAACTCAGAATTGGTAGCACCTCCGGAATCTACATCCATTAAAGGAACAGCTCTTTATATGGGTGGATTTATCAGATTGGGAGAATACTTTGTAAAACTTGGCAAAATAACTTTAGAACAACTTGATGAAGCACTTAGAACCCAAAAATATATCGAAAATACAGTTAATGACAAAGTAGGTATTGCACAAATATTAATAAACCTGGGATACTTAACAAAAGCAGATGTAGAAGGTATTTTATTATTAAAAGAAGAATGTAAAAAAAGATACATTCCTGATGATAATCTTGACAGCTCTGATGACTTTACTGATAATAATAATGCAGCAGAACTTAAAAGACAGATTTCTCAATTAACAAAAGAGAATAATCAATTAAAAGACCAAATGCGTAAAATGTTTAAAATTTAACGGCGATACATGAAAAGACCTAAATAAAAATGAAACAAGAAATTTTATTAAAAATAAAAAGATCCAATCTGGTAGAAAAAAAACACTATGGCTATATTACGGTAGTAAACACCGATGGATCGATTTCATCACAAATAGGTGATAGCATTAATTCTTCATTTTTTATAAGATCCTGCATGAAACCTTTTCAGGCATTACCTATACTAACATCAGGAGCTTATAGAAAGTTTAATCTGGACTTAAAAGAACTTGCTATATCTTCTGCCTCTCATACCGCTAGTTTTGAACATATTGAAACAGTAAAAAGCATATTAACCAAAATCAATTTGGCACAAACTGATCTTCAGTGCGGTATCCATGAGCCAATAGATATAAAAACAAGAAATCACTTAATAAAAAATGATATAAAACCTTCTCCCATACACAATAATTGCTCGGGCAAACATGCCGGAATGCTTGCTGTTTGTGTAAACAACAAGTGGAATTTGAAAAATTATCTTGACTTGAATCACCCACTACAAAAAGAAATACTACAAATTTTAAAAAATTATTGTGAGTTGGAAGGCAAAATAGAAAATTCTGTAGATGGGTGTTCTACCCCTATATATGGAATGCCATTGCATAAGTTAGGGTTAGGCCTTTTAAAATTATTCATCAGTAAAGAAGGTCAACCATTAAAAAAAGCTTTTAGAGAAAACCCTGTTTTAATAGGCGGAAAAAAAAGACTTGATACAACAATTATAAAAGCATCCAAAGGAAGACTTATTTCTAAAATTGGTGCTGATGGCCTATGTGTTGTTATAAACCCAGATGTAAAGCAAGCACTTGTTGTAAAAGTTTATGACTCTAGTCAAACAGCACGTTCTGTTGTTACACTGGAAAGCCTAAAACAGTTGAATTGGTTATCTGAAAAAGAATGCGAGCATGATGATTTTAAATCTCTTGATAACTTAACAATTAAAGATTTAAAAAATACAACCGTTGGCGAAATTGTACCTACCTTTAGCTTAACAAAATAAACGGTCAAGCTATTAATTTCTTATCTTAATTTTCTCATAAGGTCAGATACATCTTCATTTATCTCTTCAACATCTTCTAAGATATCATCCATATCATCATCATGAAGATCATCAATTATATCGTCGATATCATCGCGAATATCTTCTATATCATCGCGATTGCGTCTATTATCAGCAATTAAAGAGCGCAACATATCATCCATTGCATTAAGATCTGCTTTTATATCACTACGAGATCTACTTTTTGACAAGGACTTATTTAAATCTTTAAGATTATCCTTGATTGAAACAGGTTCATTTTTAGCAGAATCAGATTCTTTCCGGGTATTAATGCTTAATGTCAGCTTTTCATATTCAATCATTGATGCTGATTTACCTGATGTATCGCCAGAAGCCTTATTATTACTTATGGACTTTTCTACAAATGCTGAACCTTCTTCTTTTGAGCTACTAACCCGAACTTCAACCTTAACTTTAACTCCAGAGTTTGAGGTTATAACAGACTCATGTATTACTTTTGTTTCTGGCTTGATAGCTTCATTTTTTACTTCTGATTTTGTATTTGTGTCAGATGTAGTTTTTGTAGATAAGTCTACTGGCTCTGATTTAGATTCTGTTTGTTTTTTGGGTTCCAGTTGCTCTTTTGGCTCTGTTTTCTTTTCATTTCCCTCTACAGTAGTTATATCCTTAGTGGAAAGAATTTGCAAATTACTTAGATTGTCGCAAATTAAAGACTTAAGTATAGTATTATTAGAAGAATCTACTACATCGTATGTTAACCAGCCGTCTTCTATTTTTAAATTTGTGGCATTATAACCCTTTGCGAGCATGGCATCATCAAGAACTTTCAGTTTTGAAACTTCTTTTAGTTGTATAGTACTTGGGTCATCTGAGCTGCAAGTTGCAATGAACAGTTTTGAACCTTGATTAATAAGCATCTCTTGTTTAGTGATATCAGATCCCTTGGCTAGTAACACATTACTTTCTTTACCAAAGATTTTTTCAAAATCAACTTTATTCTTGCTTTTTGCTCCATATTCCCAAATAATTTTATTAAGTTGTAATCTGTCACGCGCATTAAGCAAGTCCATTTTTTCTGTGACTATTTTTTTATCACCCAGGTCTTGAATATTGTTTTTACCGCCTAATGTGTAGCTTTGAATAGTATAAGAGTCATCATTCATAAATAAATCTGAAGTAAATGGATTTTTATCAGAATTGTTTGCAATAAATTGCTCTTCGCTTAATCGCTTCAGCTTTTCAGTCTTTACATTATAAGAATAAACATCAGAGTTCAAAGACTGAAACATTAAATTATCTTCATTTGCATAATAACGACTAAGGCTTAAAGTATTACCCTTTATATTGTCATTATCCATCATTGTATCCCAGATTGCAGAATAGTCTCGATAGTATACACCAGTGGAGCTGGATGTTAACTTAAGATAAGAAGCTAAGCCATCGCCGTTTAATTTTCTACCGTTTTTCGAGGCATATATTTTATTCAAAGCTGCTATTGAACTTTGTACTGAAGATATAGACATTGCTAATTTCCTCTTTAGTTAAGGTTGTTTTTTTAAAAAGCTATTTTAAACTTACACACCTAATATTCACAATTATTCTTACTTATATAAAAACAGATAAAAACAATAAAATACATAAAAAGTATATACTGTTACATATATTAATAAGCAAACACTACCTTAAATAAGCCCTAAATGCCTCAAAAGAGTATCTTATTAAGATTACTCTTTTGAGGTTTATATTCAAATGTCTGATTATTTTGAAACCACGAGCTTTTAATACCTGTTCATATTATATCCTCTGGGATTTCCTCCGCTATTATTATTATAATGATAAATACTATCATTGCTTGCCGGAAAATTATCATAGTATGATAAGGATTGAGAGTTATATTGATTTAATGGATTTGGATTAAATTTAGCTAAACCTACCTGATCACGACCTAATACTGCAGTATATTCAGATGATACTCCAGGCATTACGTTTTCTGTAAAGGCTTGACTTGTCATCTGAAAAGCGTTTTGAGACTGTAAATTGAACCCTATTATGTCATTGCGTAATGTTTGAAATAAAAGATTGCTTCCGCTTGCATGGTATCTATTAGTAGATATAGAGTTGCCTCTCTGGGAGTCACCATCATACAATGTATCCCAGGTGTTAAATATACTTGTTCCTCTTGGAGATGATCTTAGACCGTAGTCAACCAATTCATCAGCTGTTGGATTTTTCCCGTACTTCGTCCTAAAAATGTCAGCCAAAGCATTAACCGAATTATTAGCATCTAAGTAACCCATTTTAAAACTCCTTACTTCTTTTTATTATTAGGATGTTAATAACCCTAATGAACCTATATAAACCTATAATTTATTATTTTCCAACTGATTAATCACTTATTAACCGAAAGTTTTGAATGATTTCTCGATGTTTTTGTCAATAACTTTCTTAACTGCGTCAATTTCTGTCTGAACTGCGGAGTGTTGAATTTCAATATTCTTTAACTCAACTTCTAATTTTCTGTCTTCTGTATGTAAAGCTGCTGTTTCATATTCAAACATTGCTGTTGCAGCTTCATCATCTTCTGTGAATAATCTGTCATTTAAGGCTGTACTTGCTCTCCAGTCAACAACACCTGTTGGAGGATTTGGATCTTCCGGGTTGTTGATATATTTAAGATAAATTGAACCGTTTCTTAAGCCTTCTTCTAATGCTTTTGGTGATATACCGTTAGGAACCGGACCATTATTAACAGCATATAAAGCCTTTAAGTTAACTAATGATAAATTACCTGTTGTAAGAGGTTGATTGGTGCCATCGACTCTAACATTTAGAATTCTGTTGCCCATTTTATCTGCGTATAACTTTGCTAATCTTTCGGACTGGGTAGCTAATGCTAGTCTTCTGTTATTAATTAATTGTCCTCTATATTCGATATCGCTTTTTCTTGCGAATAACATTAAATATCTTGAATGACTTGCTGCTAAACCCATATTAAAACTCCTTATTTATTATTAAGACCTTACACACTATTTTTTTCACTCTCACTTGCTCTTGTTTATATAAAAACAAAAAATATAGAGCTATTACATAAAAAATATATACTGTTACATTTCTTAGTAAATTTTCCTAAAAGCAAGCAGTAAAAAGATTTTACTTTTTAAACATAAAAAAACAGACAGTTTAAATCAAAAATCAAAACAGTCTGCTTCTTAACTATATCAATATTTTATAAAAATTTAGACAAATTTAAAATTTTTAAAAATAGATATATTATATATATCTATCTAAATCCTCCAGAGTTTTCAAATATATATCTGCTCATACAAAGTGCCATGTTTTTTAGCGAGCAAATACCTTTTTGCCTGTCAAAAACCCCTATACTGGCCAATCTGTTTCTTACAGTCTCGTTTAAATCTTCCGGCAAAATAAATAAAGAACATGAAGTATCGCATTCTTTATTGCCAAAAGGACAAGTTTTATCCGTATTATCCAATTTAATATCTCCCCACTAATTAATTATTTTATAAATAAAATTAAGCTCATCTTCTTTATTTATTAATTTACCATTAAGTTTAGCTTTTAATACCCCCCTTAAAATCTTGCCAAATTCGGGACCGGGTTTTAGTCCCAACTTTATAAGATCATTACCTTTTACTGAGATCTTAACATCTTTTAGCTCTGTTAAAAATAACTCTATATTGCTAAGCACTTTATTGTTTTTAGATTTTATTAAGTTAACTATCAATGCTTCAGTGCTAATATTTTCTAAAGCTTCATAAATATCAAAGCTAGATGCTGCATTAGCCAAGCATTCAATCCTACTGAATAAATCATGAGATTGAAGTATAATATTTGACTCTTCTGAGCTTAGGTGTAGTTTGTTTATAATTTCTATAATTTTAGGCTTATCTAAGCCAACTATCAATAAAGATAAATATATAAGCCAAATATTATCTGTGTTTTTAAGATAGTTTAGATGCTTATTAATATAAAACTCAGCGTTTTTACCAGGGTCATTAAGTGCGTTGTTAATGACAATGTTTTTATCTATTAAGTAATATAAGCACCTATCAAAAAAGCTGTTGAAAACACCTGCTTTATTTAAATTAAAAGTCTGCTTAAATTCAGATTTAATCCTCTCGCCGCATAACCCGTCAAAAAGACTTGAGTTTATACATGCTCTCTCTAAACAATCTGTTGTTTCATCGTATTCACAATCAAAGCGCTTACTAAATTTTAATGCCCTGATAATCCTTGTAGGATCGTCTACGTAACTTATAGGATGAAGAACCCTTATAACTTTATTGTTTAAATCCTGATAACCATCCAGGTAGTCAACAAGCTTGCAGAAAGTTTTTTCATTCAAAGACATAGCCATAGAGTTAATAGTGAAATCACGCCTTATTACATCATCATAAAGCTGGCAACCTATTTCTGTTATTCGAGGCAATGCTGCCGGGTAGTCGTAAACTTCTTTTCTTGTGCTGGCAAAGTCAACTTTAATTTTAGTATCATTAATTAAAAAAGTGACTTTTGCGGTTTTAAAATCTTCATGTAAACTATTGATTATACATGTCTCAGGATATTGAAGCGTTAATAAGTGAGCAAAATCAATAGCATTGCCTTGAACTGTTATATCTATGTCAAAACTTTTCTTGCCGATTATTAAATCTCTGACAATACCACCTATCAAAAAAATATGAATATTATTAGCGTCTGCCACCTTTGAACATTTTTTAAACAGGTTTTGAACAGGGTTTTCTACAACCTGTTTAAAGATCTCTGTTAAATATATTTCTTTAAATTCATTTTTGCCAGATATTAAAGCAAGTTTTTCTATACTGCCATCACTGTCTTTAACCCAGACAGACTCTTTCTTCTTAGCTGTGAGTATCTTACTTAAAGACTCCTGATCTGATAAACCTTCATGCTTTATCATTTTTGAGGTGTGACTTGTTATTAGTTTTATATTTTTATCTTTTATATCAAATTTTAAAGCCCTATCTAAGTCCGGCTTTAGAACATACCCTAAAATGTTATTTTGATTATCTTTTATACCTAAACACATATCTAAAGAAGTAAGAATAGCCCCACACTCTTTTAAGCTGGAATCTTCTTGCACCCAAGCAATATTTTTAGTTTCACAAAAAATCTGCATAGCCCATTAATTATAAAAATAAATTATTTTTTAACATAAAGTGAGCCCATAACTTGTTTATAACTATTACATTCAAGCTCGAGGCCTTTTACTTTTTTTATTAGTTTTTTATTTTCGCTAATTAGTTTATCAATTTGAGCTGCTAAGAGTTCATTGTCTCGCTGCAATTTACCTGCACCTATAATAGATTCAAACACATCAGCGTGGAGTAATTGTTCTGCCACATTGTTTGAAATCTTTTTGGATAAAGATTGCGCCAATAAATCAAAAGTATTAGTAGAAACATCAACTGCTAAGCTGTTTTTCGGTTCATTATTTTCTTGGCGGTATCTATTGGGGTTATCCATAGGTGTTATACCTTTGGAAATATCTTGCAAGTCCTTGTTTAAACAATCTTTTATATATTTATCATTATGTCCTTGATTTTTTAGTGCAATGCCTTCGCTTAGCTTTGATACTGCAAAGTCATCAAAGTAAACAATTTCATGATCATCTTCGTAGATAGGATCTATATTCCAGTTAATCAAATAATTGCACAATATCTCCATATCGAGATAGTAGTCAAAGAATTCCAGATTTTCTTTTACTTGTTCTATCGTTAGCATTTCAACACCAATCTTAATAAAGGCTCAAGTTATTAGGATTTACTTTTTAGCACCCACTTAAGTATCATTAATATCATTATATAAAAAAAAGCCTATCAACTAAAAGTTTGTGACATTTTCTTATCATTTATTAAAATATTTTATTTAACTCAGTGCAAATCTTACATAAAAATTAGTATCTTGCACTAGTTTTTCTTTAACATTGTTAATCCTATAATTGTTTAAAACTATTTTTTCTGCTTTTTTTATTATATAGCTTATTTTTTCTCTTATTTGATATTCTTCATGGCTTGAATCTTGATCTAAAATATCCAATATATCATCCCAAATCATATCAGCAGCTGGCAATGAATCTATAACTTCACTCAATGCTTCTAAATGCCAGTATACGCTATGAGTGTCATCTTTATCCTTTAGGTTATCGACTGTATTTTTTATAACTAGTTGTTTATTGTTAATAATCCCCAATATATTTATAATATTTTTGCAGACCTTGGGATTTTTGTCTGTTATCTTGTTTAGTAAAAAGTTTATTGTTTTTTCTTTGTTAAAAAATATATGATATTCATGACCGATTGCGAACTTGTTCAAAACATAGGAGGTAAGTTCTCTAATCCTTGAATCAGCACTATCGAGAAGATTAATTAAAAGCATTAAATGTTCTGGATTATCTATCTTTTCTAAATTCAAAAGAGCCAGACTTATGTTAATTAAATCATCTGACTGCAAATATTCTATAACTTGACTGTAACCAATATTTTGGTTTAACAAATCATATGCTTTTTCAGTTAAATCGGTTAAATTTGTCATAATAATCAATAAAGCTCGGGGGTAATACAGATGTTTATAATCAAAGCCTTAAAAAAAGTACTCTTTCTTGATAACAATGATAACACTGTTATTGGCTTAAATGAACTTAAGAGTAAAAATCCAAAGAACAATAAAGTAAAAGCTACTATTCAGAAATCTAAAAAGCTTGATGATGTAAAGCTTTGCGACTTAATTAGAGGAATTGACTAATAGCTATCTTAAATTCAATAGATTTATTAGAATCGCAGCCTTAAATTTTATAGAGCCTCATAACATCTTTAACCTCTTCAAGAACTTCAGATGCTCTTTGTTTTGCCTTTTGACTTCCGTCCGCAATTATCTGCTTAATGTAATCTGTATCTTGCTCAAGTTCTTTACGTTTTTCTCTTATATCCTTAAAGTTATCATTTATCAGGTTAGCAAGTTCTATCTTACAGTCTTTGCAACCTCTGGTTCCGGCGGTGCATTCTTGTCTTACTGCATCTTTAGTGTTTTCATCTGCAAATATTGAATAGTAGGTATAAACTACTTCGCATTCATCAGGATGCCCGGGGTCTGTTCTTTTAATTCTAGACCTATCTGTTATAGCCCTCATTATTTTCTTAGTTGTTATCTCATCAGAATCTGACAGCTTAATATCATTATTAAAAGACTTACCCATTTTTTGCCCGTCTATACCCTTTAGTAAAGGTGCATGTGTTAATTTAGGCTGAGGCTCATTAAAATAGTCTGTTTTATAGATATAATTAAATTTTCTTGCAATATCTCTGGATAATTCCAAATGAGCAACCTGATCACTACCTACAGGTACTAAAGAGGCATTGAACATCATTATATCCGCACTTTGTAATACAGGATATCCAAGTAATCCATAAGTGACAACTCCTGAATCAGCCGGAGCTTTAGATTCTTGCTCTTCAGTTTTTTTACTGAGTATCTTAATCATATCCTTAAGGGCAGGGTCTCTTTCAACCCAGTTATGAGGGGTTATCATGCTTAAATAAACATGAAGCTCAGCAATTTGAGGTATTAAAGATTGCACATATATTGTGGACACCTCTGGATCAATACCACTTGCTATCCAATCTATTGCAACATCTAAAATATGTTGATTTAATTCTTCTGTTTCTTCATACTTTGTAGTAAGAGCATGCCAGTCTGCTATTGCAAAATAGCAATCATAGTCATTTTGAAGTTCAACCCAATTTTTTAAAACTCCCATATAGTGACCTATATGAAGTTTGCCCGTGGGTCTCATTCCTGACATTATTGTTCTTTTATTTTCCGGCATGTTTGTCTCCTCTAAAGAAAGTTTTTATTCCCATTTAATAATATTGTATAAAAAAATAAAATAAACAAAAAAATAATTTCCCAGCTAAATACATAAAAGTATAGGGAACTCATGTTCTTTTTTTAAACAATGTGTATAATATTATATATCTATCAAAAGATCAGGAAGTATCAACAATAGTTATATCCATTATATTTAAAATAAAGTTTTTAGCGCGGGAGAACATCTACTAATGAAAAGCTTAACGATTGTTCAAAAGTTAATACTGGCATTTACTGCTATATTTTTAATGGCCCTTTTATTGGGGGCTGCAGGCTTATTGGGTGCCTTAAAGATATCCAATACATCTAAAAATATTTTAAATAAAGAAGCTTTTATCGTTAATTATTCATCACAGGCAAGGGCTTTATCTTTACACTTAAGACGATGTGAAAAAGATTCATTTTTAAACATTAATAACGAAAAAAAGAGAAAAAAGTACATAGAAAAATGGCATAAAAAATATGAAGAATTAAATACTGTATTAAACAAGCTAAATAAAAGATTAGCTAAACATAGCCTGGATGAGGATACTAAACTTGTAAACAAATGTATTTCCGGAGTACATGAGTATAAAAAAGCTTTTTTAAAAATACAAGATGATATAAATGCCGGCTTAATAACAACTCCAGCCGGAGGAAACAAAGCATTAAAACCATTTAAGGAGTACATAAGAGATGTGGATGTATCCTCTGCTGCTTTAGCAGAAAAATATGATGGCATCATAAACTCTGTTCATAAAAAAATAGATAACTCTTTAGGGTTAGTAATATCTTCAATTGCAGTATTATTGCTAATAATTATAATCTCTATTGCAGTTATAAGCTTTTTGTTAATGAGGGCTATTAACACCCCCATAAGCCAACTAGTTAAAAGCTTATCAGAAGTTGCAAAGGGAGACTTTAGAAAAAAAATTATTGTTGATAATAATGACGAATTTGGTCATATAGCTAAGGCATCTGAATCTATGAGAAATGAGATTAGTAAACTAATTATTGACATGACCTCTCAAATAGATTTTTTAAATAAAAATGCAAGTACAATGAGTACTTCTGTAAATCAAACTGTCGAAGGTAGCAATCAAATATCACAAAGTATAGTACATCTTTCTACCAGTGCTACCGAACAAAATGAATTTGTGAGTGAAGTTGTCTCTCAATCTCAAAGTATTTCAAATGAATTATCAACTATTTCAGATAAAATATCAGAAATAGTTGATTACTCGGAAAACAGTAAAAACAATAGCCAACAGGCTGAAAATGAAGCAAAAGAAGCCATTTTAAAGTTTAACAACCTTAACAATTTGTCACTGGAGGCAACGAATACAATCAAGGTGCTTGGTAAAAAAGTTGAAGAAATAAGTGTAATAATAGAATTAATAAAAAATATATCTAGTCAAACTAATTTACTTGCATTAAATGCCAGCATAGAAGCAGCAAGAGCCGGTGAGCAAGGTAAAGGATTTGCGGTTGTTGCGGAAGAGGTAAAAAAACTTGCCGAAGAATCAGCAAAGGCTTCTAATCAAATTACTGGTATGATTAATGAGATTCAAGAAAAAACAGATCTATCAATTAAATGCATTGATGAAAATGATAAAGAAATATGCAAGAGTTCTGAACTTGTCAACCATATAAGCAGCAATTTAGACCAGGTTTTAATTGATTCTAATAACATTAATCACAACATAATAAATGTGTCTGATGTTATTAAAAATATAACGATGTATTCTAAAAATATAGAGTCGTCTATAGGAAAAATATACTCAACTTTTGAAGAAAATACTGTAGGAATGGAAGAAGTATCTGCTATATCAGAAGAACAGGTAGCCAATATGAATGAAGTTAATGAAAGTATTACAAAGTTATCTAACTTAGCTACAAAGGTTAAAGAAAGCGTAGTATTTTTTAAGGTTTAGACGTTAAGTAATATTAAATACCTATAAAAACAAGCACTTTTTGTCTAAAAAAATACTTTATAATAGTGGGTAAAGGAAACACTGTTAAAGGTTGGTAAAAACCAAAGATTTAAAGGTGATTAACGTCACCTGTTTTTATTTTGTTCACTAATTTATAAAGCATTTATATAATTATTTATTTGAAAGCTCTACAATAGCATTAGAAGTTGATGTTTTTGAACTTGCTTTATATACTTTTTGCCAGCTCTTTAATATGGACGTCCGTAAGTCCTGCTTCTCATCTTTTGATAATATATTCCAGTAGTTTGGCTTGATTATTACGACTAACTTATTACCTTGTTCATGAGAAACAAAGGCATTTTGTATATAATTGCGGTATTGTTTGTTTTTTATGTTATTTATTACTTGTATATTCAACGGAGATAAGGACCTTGTGCTTATGGTGGGGTCTTTTAAATGGCTTATAACCATGTTCTTTAACCCGGCTAAATTTATTATTAATATTAAAGAAAGAAAGAATGACAATATCCATACCGGTATTAATATTGCAAACTTTTTGCTGTTCTGGTTTGCCTTTAGGTAAAAACCACAGTCGCAAAAAGACTTTGAGTCTGTTATTAATACCTTGCAGTTTGGGCATGTTTTATCTTGCACTATATTGTTTTTTACATATATTTTTTTGTCATTAAATGTTTCTACTTTTATGCTGTCTTTATTCATTTTTACCTTTTTATTCGTTATTTTCTTATGAAATATAGTAATATTTTCATAAAGTTTACAAGTTTTATCGTAGCGCATCTCCAGAATAAATAAATAGGTTGGAAGGGTAGTTTTGTAATATATTTCAGGGGAATTTACTTTTTTTATTTAGCATTTTAGAAGTTTAATTTTTTAAACTTTTTTCTAATGAAAAAAGATGATTCTAAATGTATATTTAAAACTATAATTAAAGTTAGTAAGGAGAGGCTTGGTTATGGGTGTCAATGCAGAAAAAGACTTTAAAGACAGTTCCTATCAAAAAGCTCAAAAGGCCAAAAAATCTCTCAATAGTTATATAGATCAGCTGGAATTGCATTTTGACTTAGACGAAAAAGCTGTTTATAATATATTAAAATCCACTTTGCAAACCAGAAAAAATAAAAATTTGAAAAAAAGATGGTGGCAGATGTGGTAATAGTTGAGAAAAAAAGTTAAAATAGATTCTGTAGTGAAAAAGTATTAAATGTATTAAGGGTGAATATGCCTACAGATAAGATGAAAATTGAAATAGACAGTGTTTTTGTGCAAAAGATATTTAGCTTGGCTGATTTGATACCGCCTAATGAGGTTACTTCTATAGACTTGAATAATGCTTTGAGCAAAATAGAGTCAAAATTTAACAGCATGCTTGCAAGTCAAAATTCCACTAGTGTTAATATAAACAACAGCACAGAGAGTGGCCTATCTGACAAGGGTAAAAAAGTTCTTGTTGTTGATGATATGGGAATAATTGCTTATCAGTTGGATGTTATTTTCAAAAAGATGGGATTTGACGTTATTATTTCGCAAGAAATTTATGATGCAATCGATAAGTTTAGGGCTGACAGCTTTGACTTTGCGGTTATTGACTTGTTTATTCCAACAGAAAAAGAGGGCTTTATTTTGTTGGATGAGCTTAAGAAAATGTCTATTATCAACCAACAGGACACTAAAATTATTGTCATGACTGCATCGTCTAAAACTGAAAACAAAGAAAAATGCCTGAAAAAGGGTGCGAGTTTTTATATAGAAAAGGCTCCGGGATGGCAAAAGAAGATAATGGAGTCTTGTTTAGCTACTAAGTGATTAGGATAAGGATGTATTTATGTCTGGAGAAAATGGTATTAATGAAGGTGATTCTGTATTAGTAGTTGATGATCTAGGTGTTATTACTTATCAGCTGGATAGGTTATTATCACAGCGTGGATTTGATGTGACTATATCTAAAGAAATATATGATTCTATTGATAAATATAAAAAACAGGATTTTAAGCTTGTTGTTATGGATTTATTTATCCCTACGGAGCGCGAGGGATTTATTCTTCTTGATGAGATTAAAAAGCTTTCGCTTTTGTGTAAGTTAAATACTAAGATTGTTGTTATGACGGCATTTTCTAAGAATGAATACAAGGCAAGATGTTTGAACCGCGGGGCTGATTATTATATAGAAAAAGCTGCCGGCTGGCAGGACAAGATATTAAAAGCTTGCATGGGCGAAAATGTTAGGGATGAAGACTGATAAATTTTAAATTAATAATTCTTTGCAGAAATCTATTTATAAAATAGTTATAAAGTAGTAAAATATTTAAAATAATAAAGGCAAATAAAAATATGTTTTATTTTTTGCTTGGTTTCCTGCAAGTATCTGTAATTGAGATAATTGCTGTAGTAATTGCACCTACGAGACCAGTGCCCGCTAGTAAATAACCAAGCTTTTCCTTGTTTTTAAATATAGCTAAAGCACCTACACAGCACAGAGCAGTCATTACTGCATAAGTGGTCATATAAACTATTCCTTTATCCTTTTCTCCTTTTCTAAAGTGCCTAAGGCCTGGCAAAAAAGCTGCTGTAAACGCTACTGGTGCAGTATTCCTGCTGAGTGTTGTTTTATTAGGAGAGCCTTCTTGTTTTTTGGCTACAACTTTAATATTGTTATTATTAAAAGTCTTAGTAGATTGTAACTGTATTGATCTATTGTGTAGACCTGCTTGCATATTTATTTTCCCAATTTATTAGTTTTTATTATTTATAATAAATAAAAACATATTAAATATAAATAAAATAAATTTAAATATTTACATTATTCAATCTTCTGAGTATACTTCCTTCAGGTCATCAGCCAATGCCACAGGAGTTGCAAAGGAAGATCCACATATACATGTTAATGCTTCATTTTTAGAGTTATCAGGGCTGTAAGAAATTTTATTACCCTTTTTAAGATTAATCACGAAACCGTTGTATATACTCCCTGTTCTGGAGTGAAAAACTTCAGGAATCAACTTTAATGGGTTAAATGAAAATTTTTTTTTATTAAGGGTTGAGGGTTCATCTTCTGTCTCACCTGACTCTTTTAAGAGGAATTTTCCTTTATTCAATATAGCTTCTTTCATGTCAAACCTTAAGTCAGGGAGTTCTTTATAGTAATCTTTATTATTTTTAATACTGATATTGATAGTATTCTTTTAGGGCAGAAAAAACTTCATCTAAAGCATAGAGGTCATACTCTAGACTTGCTTCACTATTTGATTCACTGTCATAAGTTTCACCGCTAATCTGCCTTGAGAAATCTTTATCAAAAGAACAAAGTGATGCTGGTATTTTAATTGGGTTTAAGCTATCAACGTGCATTTTTAACTCTCCACTTTTGGAGTACATTATACTAATGTTTATATTTATCGATAAGAGAACTCTTTGCAGAGTAAGGCTCAACATTCCCATTTACATCTGTAGCTCCAGGCGACTGGAATGCAGTATTAGCCGAATACCCTCGAATTATACACGGAAGAGAGACCGATCCCAGAAGACTCCTCGAGTGATAAACTTAGGGTATAACAAATATTTAAAAATATAAGGTTTTAATAATCCCATCTTGTTGAACTAAAAATCAGATTAAGATGGGATTTATATATTCATGTGTATTTGCTACTTTTCTACATTTTTATGTACTTTTACAAATACAACGCTTCCTAAAAAATTTTTTCTAGCCATAAGGTCATCAGGCATATTCTTCATTCCTGGCTTAACGAAATAACCTACAGGTGCCAAGCAAAATCTTGTAAAAAATGGTGATCTTACTATCTTTGTATCTTCGGGTAAAATACGATATTTATTAATAGTTTCTATTTGCTCATCAGTTAGATATCCGGTTAATCGCCTTAAAAGGCTAACTTTTAACTGTGGCTTTAGCTCAATAATATCGCCTTTGGTATCAAAATAAGCTTTACCTAATCTTGAAGGATACAACTGATCTGGTTTATCCATATTGCTATTATTACTATGTAGAGGGTACTTACTACTAGCAAACCTACAAGCTATATTCATCATAGTATTCCTCTTTAATGCATAATTCAATACAACTATTATTATTAAATCAAAAAATATTTATATTTCATAATATTTAATGTTAAATTAATAATTCTTTGCAGAAGTCTATTTATAAAATAGTTATAAAGTAGTAAAATATTTAAAATAATAAAGGCAAATAAACAGGTTAAAACCTCTGAAATTTTTAACACAGAATTAACTACAATAAAAATTTAATCAGACTCTTACTTATCAAGTGCATTTAATTTATATTTCAGCATCAGAGGGCTGACCCGAGCAATAGTTCCATTCACTACCTGATTTTGGTTTATATCAGCAGTTGCACCATGTTCACCCTTAACAAGATAAACTTTACCAGGTTTATTCAAAAAGTTAATACACCCTGTAACTTTTGAATCAGCATCAATTACAACGACTGCGTCTTCTTCATTTGAGTCTATTGTTATATTTCCATCAACTGTTGACCTATTACAAATTGAAACCATCGCCCCCTTATTGTCTGTTGATAGCGCAATAGAACCATTAACTTTTGAGTTATCCAGTGTAACCAAATCTCCGGATTCTATATTTTTAGCAGTAGATTCATTTGTTAAACCAACAGTATCAGAATGAATTTTAGTCGAATGACTGTTACTTAATATGGCAAAATTAGAATTAATCAAAGTCGCAGAGCTATTATCATCCAAAAGTACATCCTTATCAGCTATAATTGTATTTGCATGACTGTTATGTAATTCAACATAGCCCCCTTTTAAATCACCAGCTTTTCTATTATTAATTACTTTAACGATACCACTAAATGTTTCTACTGTAGGTGGTATTGATGCGGCATAAAACTCACCTAAATTATGCAGATATTCCATAACTGCCGAAGTAGTATGAGCGTCAGAAGCTGCTTCATCTCGTCCTTTAAACGCTACGCTTTGTTTTTGCACGTCACTGCTATTTTTAATACTTGATTTACCATACTGCCCATAGTTGGCAATTTCTGGAAGTCTCATTATACAATCACTCTCCATTTTTTAATTCAAATCGTATTGATAACGATTTAATAAGCAATAATTATACATAAAAGCATAAAATCTCTTGAATCTCAATAAATGAAGTCAATTGCAGCTTAATAAATATTAAGCATTGACCATCTGGCCAATACAAAACATTAAACCTGGTGGTCGATGTTTTTGGTTACCTTAAAAGTTAATCTAAATGTAGTATTCAAATATTTTTATTTTTTAAGTTTATTAAAAAACAACTAAATGGGAAGTAAAAATAAAAACAGACTGGGATTAAATATTGTTGAGGAGTGCCGGGTAAAATGGTTAAGAAAAGAATTCTATCAATTACATTTTTGACAAGTGTATTGGCATTGAATTTTATAAATCCTTGTCTTGCAATGTTTGAGAGGGCTATATTATCTAAAATAGCAATAACCCCTCAAAATAACGGGACATATAAAATTCTTGTCAAAACAGATAGAGATGTACCTATTAACAAAATAGTTAAATCAAAAAATAAAATTGTTTTAGACCTAAAAAATACAAAAGCATCTAAATTTGTTAATACTATATATAATAACTCTTTAGGTGTGGATCACGTAATAGTACAGCCTATTTCTGACAATAGGGTTAAGGTCTTCATAGAGGGTGAGAATATCTCATACAGCAATATCGTTCTCGACTCAAGAAGAGGCTTTTCGGTATTTGAGGGCTTAAGTAAAGAAGTTGATTACTCAAATCCTGTTTATTATAACGACCAGCCAACATTGGCTAATAACAAAGGTAAACCTAATTACAACTTAGGTTCCCCAGGGGATATTGAACCGGTTCAATACATAGATGAACCACCCCCTATTAAACAAGATATTTTTAATCAAGCTAGTAAAAATGTTCAACCTAAAAAGGTTACAAAAAACAAGCCTGAACCTGTTAAAGCAAAAGAGTTTAAGAAGCAAGTAAATAAAAATACTCCTGAGGTTAATAACGTAGTTAACACTACCAGAGCTAAAAATAACAACAACTATAAAAATACAGCTTATACAGACAAACAAACCAATAATTATAATCAAGAAGCGTATCAGGGGGGTAATTATTACAATAACAAAAATAATTATCAGTCCCAAAGAAGAAGTGCAGGTGCACTTTCAGGCTCAATGCATTCAAAGGTATCTGTGCTATCTGATGAAACGATATTAAGCAAGTTGTTTTCTTTAGATATTTTTGATTGGGGTTTAAGATTTTTAGTATTGGCTTTTATTATCGTAGCGAGCTACAAGTTATTCTTTAGAAAACAACCTAAGTACACCATAGACTTAACTGATGACGATATGAGAGAAAGAGAATTAGCATTATTAAAGTCTATGAACGATAAATACGCGGCTACCAGCAATTCTAACTCTGGCTATGAAAGAAAACCATCAAAAAAAGACGGGTACAGCTCCTTTACACAATATGGCTTAAATGAATACCAAAACAGCCAATTGCCACCAAGCAACAAGCCCAGAAAAGGACAAAAACCTATTGGTGTAAGAAAACAAAAACAAGTGCAAACACCAAGACCCGCAGCTAGAAAAAAAGTTCAACCACCACCGGAAAATACACCGAGTAAGCCTAAAATGACTAGTAGGGAAAGTGAGTCTGAAAAAATAAGCATAGATAACAAAAGGTTCCTGGAGAAAATGGCGAAGATCTATGAAAAAAGCGGACGAAGTGATTTAGCTGAAGGAATACAAAATAATATAAAAAAAAGAACGATAATGTGATGTCTTAAAAAGTAGGGGGAAGCGAAAGCTTCCTCTTTTTTTTATGGATTTTATTTAATTACCGTTATTTGATGCTAAGGATGAGGAGTAATAGCTATAATTGTAATTTCTCTCTTATCCGGTCCATAATACCAGAAGATCCTATATGCCGCAGGTGTGTTATTTTCTGCATAAGCTTCATATATTTTAAATCCATACGCCTTTGTTAACGAAGTGTATTCATGTGTATTTAACCCTGGATGTCGAGGATTAATCTCTAAGTAGCCAAGGGTTTTCCTTACTGCATTTAATCGCTTTTTTAGGCTTTTATCAGACTCAAGCTTATTTAGTTCAGCGTCAGCCCGATCTGTAAATAATAATTCAAAAGTCATTCTTCTATTTCATCTTTATCTTCTGTATATTCGGTAAAGCTTCCGCGTTTCTTAACTTTTCCTGATGCAGCATTCTGCAATCCTTCTTTGACTGCATTAAGTGCTTCTTTATTTTGGAAGAGCCAAGCTTCTTTCGCGGGTATTTCCACTTGTGGCTCAAGAAGAATAGAACCATCATTATTAAAGTGGACTTCATAGCTGCTTATGTTTTTTGCGATACTGCCTAGGGTTATTCTCCCTTTAGAATCAGGCTTTAAGTATTTTTTAGGAGTAGCCATTGTTTATCCTCCAATTTATAATAATACCATTATAACAAATTGTGGGAATCTTTCAATGTGGGAATGTTAATTTATTAACACTACACCCAATACTTTCTTTAGCTTACTGCCTGCGCTTTGACCACTAGTATTAGAAATACTACCAGCAAAAGAAATATTCGATTTAGCATTTTCTCTATCATCCTTAGAGTTGATTCTATTCACTCGACCAGCTGAAATTCTGTTAATGTTAATCACCATAAAGCTTCATAAAAGTCCCTCCATAAAAATAAAAGACAAAAATGAAATAAATTGCTATCCAATACTAAAAGGATGATACCATTGTATCACCCTTTTAAAATATTATTTCCTAAGCCTGTTATACTGATATATCAAGCTTGCTTGACTTTTTTTGATAAGCTTTCAGGTATTCTTCGGCTTTCTCAATTTTCTTATTGAGGCCTATATTTATACCATCGCAAAAAAATGCATCTTTCACTCGACGTAGGACTCCTATTTTATCAAAAGGAACCCACTGAGTCTCGTAGTTAGGATCATACTGTTTTATTTGGACCTCAAGCTCTTTAAGCTTTTTTCCATTCTTAAAATATTCTTTTTCTGTATCTACTTGATTTTTTAAAACAAAAAGACCTACCACTGTTGCACCCACAGTTACTCCAAGTGCAGATTTGAAGCCAAAATCTTGTTTAGATTTATACGTAGATCTTGTTTGCTTACAGGAACCTATTTTATAATTTGTCAACATAATAACCACAATCACAGTAGTAAACTCAAATATTTAAAGATATAAGATAAATAAAAAATATACTATCTATGAAACTAGTATATTATAAAAAGAATTATTAAGGATTAAATTGTAACAAAATATTATCAATAAATTTACAGTAATTACAGGTATAAATTATTTAAAAAACTACAGTAAACAAAAATATAACAATAAAAAAATGTTACTATCATTTGAATAAACGAACTATTACTAAGCTATTTCTTTATCGGCCTTAACTTCTAATCTAAAGCCTAGGCTCTTCAGCATTTTACCTATTGTACAAAAGTATAAAAAAAGCGGCAAATGCCGCTTAAATTAATTAAGTGAGATGATTAATATATTTAATTCTTTAAATCTTTCCTAATAAACTTGGCTGTATAGCTCTTGCACTGGCAGATAAAGAAGCCTGCAAAGCTGTCTCCTGAAACTTAATCTCAGAAATAACCTTAGCAAGGTCAATATCTTGATTGGCAGACAAAAACTTTGTATAAGTAAGCTCATCATCAGCAAGCTTATTCTTTGTCATATCAAGTCTAGTCAACCTACCACCAAGCTCTGCCTGCACATTAAGCAAGTTATCCAAGTCATCATCCAATACATCCAGCTGCTCTCTAATATTATCTTTAGAGGGGGTATCGGATTTTAACTCATTACTTATGGTCTTAAGGGTGTTCAATAACCCATGCTGCTGCGGAGGATCAGAGCTAGTATCATACTGACCAAATACTTCATCCGCAACCATGTTTATAGGCATAGTAACATTTTGGCTAATTTCAACATTCCTTTCAAAGCTCTCATCAGATTTAGTACCCTTATACGAAATATTGTCACCATCAACATCATAAGGCTCTCTATCTGTTATCTTTCCACCAAATAAAAATTTAGAATTATATCTAGTATTACCTAAATCCATAATACGATTAACTAACTGGTCCATTTCATTAGCTATATCCTTCATCTGATCAGAACCAAGTGTAGTATTAGATGCCTGCACAGTAAGTTCTTTAGCCCTATGCACAACATCAACAGCGCTTAATACTGATCGATCAGCAATATTCAATTCTGCTGTAGCATAATCAATATTAGTCTTAAATGTATCAATAGAACCCAAAACCTTTTTATTAAACATAATATTCATAGATGCAACAGTATTATCAGATGGCTTGTTAACCGCCTTACCAGATGCCAGCTGCTCATTTAAATCATTAAATTTTGATCTATTTACAAGAAGATTGTCTATAATATTATCATTTAGCAATCTATCTGTTATTCTTGTGTAAACCATATCTCACTTATCCCTATACACTTAAACTATATTAATTATTGTTTCTAAGGCTTTATTAACAGAGTTTAACACTTTAGCAGAAGCCTCATACGCTCTTTGATACTTAAGCAAATCGGTTAGCTCTTCATCCAGGTTAACACCCATGATAGACTCACGCTTTGTCTTGATATTTTTCATAATAGAATCCTGAGCCTCATAACTCTGTTTAATACTGCTGGATTCAATACCAATCTTACCCACTACTGAACTCAAAAAGTCCTCAAATGTAGCATTTTCAAGATCAGAATTATACTCATTCCTCAACTGAGCTATAGCAAGAGCGTTACTACCATCACCTTTTTCTAAAACATTATCAGAGGTAGCAGTTGCGATCTTAAAGACATCTTTTACAATATTGCCATTAACACTAAGGTTAGAAGCAGTTATATCAGCAATATCACCATTCTCATCAACAAAAATATTTTCAGGTACTTCATCAGGGTTATTAACAGGATCACTAAGCCTATTTTCCTCAATAACAATATATTTTCCTGCAGTCTGAATATTATTAACAGCTTCAGCGAATTCTTGAGCTAGCTTGTTTAATTTAGCCATAATATTATTAGTTGTTAACTTGTCAGGGTCATCAAAGTCATAACTAACTGAGTCAAGAACCCCTGCAATCTGGCCGGTATCAAACAAGTCATTAGCATTATCATTAACAACAACGTCATCTTCGATTCTTGTCAGGGTAATAACAGTAGGATCATAGCTACCTTCAGCTCCAGCTCCCATAGACTCAGTATTAAACTCAACACCGAATTCAATATGCTTAGTATCACCATCTAATATCTCATAATTGCCTATAGCTATAGAGAGATTATTATTTGCTTTTTCTGTAACCTCAATAGGTACATATTCAGCGATTTTATCTAATAAACGATCTCTTTCATCCATCAAGCCGTTAGGGGCAGTACCCATAGCCGAGGAAAGACCAATAACCCTGTTTAATTCAATCAATGCATCAAACTTAGTATTTAATTCTGATGTGATAAGACCCAGTTTTGACTTATCAAGTGACCCGGGGTTGGCTGAATTGCCTACAAGATTTTCTTGAATGCTTGTTAATTGATTAGCTGTATTATTAAAATTCTGTGTCAGATCCATTGCCTTTTGTACAAAATTAGTCCTGGTAACAGAATCCACAGGATCCATACTTAACTTGTGAGAAGCATCATAAAACTGTACAAAAGCATCGCTAATGCCGCCTTCGTCCAATTCATTAGCTGCATCTTCTATCAATGAGATATTAGAATCAAGCTCTTTATAATAATTAAAAGTAGTTGATTCGCTTCTATAATAATTGTCAAAGTAGGTTTCGCGATTTCTGGTAACAGTATCAACCATAGAGCCGACACCCATTTGAGCTGCAACACTACCAATATTAGAACCCGTACTCATTACAACTTTTTGTGAAAGCTCCAAGCGTTGTTTACTATATCCAGGCGTGTTTATATTGGCTATATTATTATTAATAAGGTTAATAGCTGCTTGATTTAATTGCAAAGATCTCTGTGCTGTATATATCCCAAACATACTGGATGGCATTTTCTTTTCTCCCCAAGGTTTTAAAGTAAAATTTCTTTTTAGGCTTGCCTGCCATAGGCTTCACCTATATAATAGCCATTTGGAATCTCTTCTTAATTAATATATATTTAAGCTTCTTCAACTATAGAGCTTAAACTTATAGAGCTTTTAAGATCATTCTTTCTTCCCAAGCTATCATAAGAAGAATTTTGAGGTTTAAATGCACTGACTATAATATCAACAGTACCTTCCACCATCCTCATAGAATGCTTTAGCAGCTCTGTATTTATAAAATTCATTTTTTTTATGCTTTCAGCCTTATTTTTTAATCTATTTGACTTACTTAGTATTCTTTTTTTGTTTATATCATTTTTTAAATTGAATAAAAAATCAGCAATCTTTTTATCACCGGTCAAGGTTAATCTTTGTTCTGCTAAATCCTTAATATTGCCGGATACTTCTTGAATCAAAATATCTATGTTATTTAATTGCTCTAAGTCGCTGTTTATTAGAGCATCTCTCTTCTGAATCATATAATTTTCTAATGCCGAATATGATTCAATTTCCTTATTTATAAAATTTTCTAATTCTAATAAATTATTCACCAAAACAAATCCCCCCGGCCTTACAACCCAAAACAGTGATTATAAAAAACCAGAACTAAAACCAATACTACAATCTCAAACGTACAAAACAGTTATCAGATTTTATTTTCCACCTTCCCTCAATTACCAATAAGCCTGCAAATTACATCATGGGCAACATGGTTATAAACAGAGGTTTCATGCTTCAATCCCGACATACCTGCACGGACCAGTTTTTTGACATGAATAAAATCATGCAACATGCCATCATTATCATGATTCAACCTACAACACTCAGGAGCTTCATTAAGCCTATTTAAATATTCTTTTTGACTCATAATACATAAAAACATGAAATCACCTCTAAATGATCATTATATAACTCATGACTGTCGCTTCATTTGTTCATAAACCTGTTTAGCCATCCCCATACTGGTTGAAGGATTAGAAGAAATCTTCAAAGCAATCTCTTGATTTAGCATCGATTTAAAAGTTTCTTCTCCTCTACCACCACTAATAAATCCGGATTTTTCAACAGTAGAGTCCATAACATCTATTAATTTTTTAACGAAAATAGCCTCGAACTCGCCAGCTGTTTTCATTAACTTTTCATCATCCTTATCAGCTTTTTGCAAAGACTTGATATTATTCTCTAACGCATCAAGGTTAGAACCGTTCATATTATATATAGTTGAATTAATATCCACAGGATTCATCATTCTTCATACCTCCAGCAAGGTTTACCTAACCTAAATAATTTCCAATGCCGCTTGCAAGCTGCCGGCAGCTTTTAACGCCTGCAGAATAGAAATTAAATCATAAGGACTAACCCCTATTGAGTTTAAAGCAGTAACCAACTCGCTTAAGTTAGCATTAGAGGCAAGTTCTACTACATTACCAGGTTGCTTATCAACACTGATTTCCGTATCTTTAACTACTTCTGTACTGCCTTCTCCCAGTGGATTAGGCTGAGAGACCTCACTTGTGGACTTGACCGTCACTGTCAAGTTGCCGTGAGCAACAGCGGCAGGCAATAATTTAACTTCACTACCTATAACAATAGTTCCGGTTCTCTCATTTATAACTACTCGTGCAGCATTTTCAGTAGTATCAACTCTTAAATTTTCAAGAATAGAAATAAAACCAATCTTGTTTGACCTAAATTTTTCAGGAATCAAGATCTTTATTGTATTACCATCTATGGCTTTAGCTTTAGCCAGATTATCGCTTACGGTCTGAGTAATTCTTGCAGCCATAGTAAAATCTGATCTGTTTAGTACCAGCTTTAAGCTTTTCTCGCCACCAATTGGTGTATTTATATCTCTTTCGATAATAGCACCATTAGGTATTCTACCTGATGTTGAAATTGTTGTTTTTACCCTACTTCCACCAGCAGAAATATCAGTCCCACCAGTACTAACAGGACCTTGTGCCATAGCAATGACTTCACCATTTGGAGCCAAAAGCTGAGCTTGAACTAAAACTCCACCCTCTAAACTCTTTGCATCAGCAAGAGAAGAAACAATAATGTCAATTTTATCTCCACTTTTTGCAAATGGTGGCACTTTTGCAGTTATAATAACTGCAGCTGTATTACCTTTTTTAATATCATTACTATTTGTTATTACAGTACCCAGATTAGAAAGCATTGCTTGATTGGTTATTTGCGTTGATCTACTGTTATCTCCGGTGCCCGGTAAACCAACGACTATACCATAACCAACAAGTTGATTCTCTCTAATACCATCAATATGTGTTACATCTTTAATTCTGACACTTGTTGCAAAAGACGCTGGTGTCATTATATTCAGTAATATCAATAAAAATAATAATAAAATAATTTTAATTTTCTTAATCATATCAATTCCCACCTAATTAATTTAATTCACAAACAATCAAATTAACTAAAATAAATGCCTCAACACTCTATTAACCGGTGATACTATCTCTGAGCGAGATATAGTACCTTTGCTAATAACAGCCATCTGTAAATTTGCAATATATTTTGAGCTCACGGAACCAGAACTTGTAATCATTCGGGGATCCACAACACCACTCAAAATTAAATTCACTTTATCAGGTCCGTTTATAGCTGTTTTTTTGCCTTGAATTACAAGATTGCCATTAGGCATGATCTGAACAACTTGTGCTGCAACAGTATTACTTATCTTTGTTGTCCTTGATATGCTTGATTTATTATCATTTTCAAGGGCACCACCAAATCCACTAACTTCTTTGGGGATAAGCCTCCCAGGTAAAATCTTGTTTAACAAGGATGAAAAATTATCTGTTGTTGATGAATCCCTGGCAACACTAAGGGTTACTTTATCTGAAGATGTGTATTGTTCATCTATTTGAACAATAACCAAATCTCCTATAGTTCTTGCTTTTGTACTGCCAAATAAAGATCTTGGTTGAGAGCTATAAACATTTTGAGAAACACCTGTTCTAAACAAAGACTCTGCCAGTACTTCACTTTGAACTGTTATAGCAGCCAAAGTCAAAATTATAAATTTTATTATCCCTGTTTTCATAGCAATTATCCCTATATTTACAAGCTTATTAAAACTCTGTTTTTGCCTATCACTTTACCAATATATCTTTTTCTAAGTCTATTATTCTTAACTTTAATGTAATCTCCCATCCCTCCATCCTGCAATGCCTCTCCAGGTAGGGTAATTTTAACTTTACTACCTTCAAATACAAGATAAATAAAGCTATTTTTTAACACCGTAGGTGTTTTCTTTATGAATCGCTTATCAATAATAGCCCCAGGCCTTAAATTCCTCCTGGATATATTGCCTATCACAGAAAAACCTTTAGTAGCAATATTTTTATAATTTCTGGTTATATCTTTTTCTTCAAGGCAAACACTTGAGTATCCAAAAGTTTGGCCTCTATCTATGCTATTTTTAGCAACCCAAACTTTGTCTTTTATAGTTAGCTTGATTGGCAACCTAAAAGTTTTTACATATTTATTATCACAAAAAACCTTTACGGTAATGATTGAAGAGGGGCTGATATAATTAGAGTTAACTGATGTTCTAACTTCTATATCACCATCGCAAATTTTAAATGATTTAAAATTAAACTTTTTGAACTCAATACTAATTTGTTTTGAGTCATTATCTGAGTTCAATAGTTTTTGAGTAATATCTTGTTCAATCTCTTTCTTTAAAAATTCAGAATCAAGAAGCTTTGCATCTGAATTTACATCAAATACAAAGAAACAAATTATTAAAATTATTATATTTTTTAAAATATTACCCATTATAAATCCTTATACTATCTGATTTGCAGTTCTTAGCATATTATCAGATGACTTAATTAATTTAGAGTTAGCTTCAAATGCTCTTTCAGCTTGAATCAACCTAATCAATTCTTCGACAACTTGAACATTTGAACCTTCTAAAAAACCTTGTTCAATTGTGCCAAAACCTTCCTGACCAGGCTCACCTTCAATTGCATTACCGGAGGCGCCGGTCTCTATAAATAAATTTTTACCCATACTTAACAATCCAGCAGGATTAGCAAACCTAACAAGTTGCAATTGACCAATTTCAGTCTGCTCGGTTTCACTACCTTGCCTGACTGATACTCTTCCGTCAGGTGTTATTGTTATTTCTGCAACATTTGTGCCTATTGTAATTTGCGGCTGAATAATATAACCATCAGTTGTTGTAACCTGACCATTAGCATCAACCTTTAAACTTCCGTCTCTTGTGTAGCCAATTGAGCCATCGTCAAGCTGTACCTGTAGAAAACCCTTACCTTCAATAGCTATATCAAGAGGATTACCTGTTGTTTTCAAGATACCTTCGCTAAAAACCTTCTGAGTTGCAGAAGTTTTGGTACCCAATCCAACCTGAATACCTACGGGCTGATTAGTACCTTGAGATATCTGAGCCCCGGGAGACCTTATTGTTTGAGACAATAAGTCCTGAAACTCTGCCCTAACTTTTTTATAGCCACTCGTATCAACGTTAGCAATATTGTTGGAGATGATATCCATATTCATTTGCTGAGCGATCATCCCAGTTGCCGCTGTAGTAAGAGCTTTTAACATATAACCCCCAAATCCTTTTTCTTAACTATCGCTTCATCTGCCCTACATCATTTATAGCTTTTGACACTCCTCTATCAGTCTGCTCTACAACTTTAGCGAGTGTTTCATATGTTCTTGATGCCTTAATTGAATTTATCATTGTTTCTACTACATTAGTGTTCGACAATTCCAACGCACCACGATGCAATTTAAAATCTTCAGATGGTTTAACCGCATCAGGATAATTATCTTTAGCACCAAATAAATAATTTCCAATAGGTTTAATATTCTCTGTATCCTTAAAATCTGCTATTTTAAAGCGACCTATCAGCTTTCCGTTTAATTGAATATTGCCTTTTTCATCAATATCAAGCTTACTAATGTCACCTTTTATAAAAAAATGCTCCTCATTGGTAATTAAAAAATCTTTTGTATCTTCACTCAACTCGACTTGATTCTTGTTCGCCCTTTCAACAAGAATAGGAAAGCCGTCTTTATTGACCAATTTACCTTCCACACTTTTTACAAATGCACCATTTCTTGTATAAGCAGTTCCATTAGATGTATCAACCGTAAAAAAGCCTTTTCCATGAATAGCAAACTCCAAAGGATTGCCGGTTTCTTTTAAGCTACCTTGAGATGTATCTACAATTGTAGAATCTAATATATTTTTAACACTAAGCGCTCCAGGAACCCTGTTGCTATAATTGTTAGACCCTCCAGGATTATTAATCAATTCTTCTTGGACATTTCTAAAAGTTGCAAAAGAACCTTTAAAACCGGGAGTACTAACATTCGCAAGATTGTTAGCCAATATATCGTTATAATTTAAGACGCTCAACATGCCTGAAGCAGCTACATCAAGACCTGTATTCATTTACTAAACCTCAATTATCTCAATCTCCCTTAATACTGTTCCTGATATTTTAATACTTTACTTACGTACTCTTGAGTTTCCTTGTATGGAGGTATACCCCCATATCTATCAACTGCCCCAGGTCCTGCATTATAAGCTGCTAAAGCTTTTTGAACATTACCATTAAACTTATCCATCATATTTTTTAAATATTTGGTGCCGCCAATTATATTTTGTTCAGGATTCAAAGAGTCTTTTACACCCAAAGATTTTGCCGTATCCGGCATTAATTGCATAAGCCCCTGGGCGCCCGCTTTGGATACAGCCTTTGGATCAAAACCTGATTCTGCTTTTATAACAGCTTTTACCAGGCTATCTTGCAAATTATTTTTACTTGCATATTCAGTTATTAATTCATTGATATTAGCCTGTGGTATATGACTATTTAAAGAACCATTAACAGCTTTGTTAGTTACTTGCTGCAATTGTTCTCTAAAAATATTACTAAAATCAGATTTTTCAATCTTATCAGGTACAATAGAGTCAATTTTATGCTCTATTTGTCGGATTCTATCCAAAGCCATACCCATTGCTTCAGTATACATACCAACCAATCTCACTCTTTGTTTTTTTTAGTAACTCACTTATTTTCAGTATTTCATTAAATAAATGTATAAAGTCCAAGTCTATACATAAATTACTATATTTATTTGTTGATATCATCCATTAAAAAGAGGATATGACTTTATTTTTTATTATTTATTTTTTTGAATTTTAATTAGATTAATAAAAAAATAAAATAAAAAACACATCGTATAAGAGCTAAAAACACATAAAAAACTAGCAAAATATATAAAATTAGTTAGTCAGGTATATAAACTCGCAGGAAGAACACAATATTTTGTCCTTAGTTGTATTGTAACGCTTCAAAGGTATCCCACACTCTTCACAACAAGGAAACCCATTATTTTTCATCCATATCTGAGCTTTAATATCCTTTATTATGGTCATAAACATTTTTTCTCTTTGCTCAGCGGAAACAAATTTATGACCATCTAAAGACTGTTCAACTTCTTGAATTATATTCTCAGGTAAAACGATCTCGTCTAAGTCTTTAGAAAGCGGTATTTTGTCAAAAGTCTTTATTGCACTCTCAGGCTTTTTATCTGTTTTATGATCTGTAAAATAATCATTTTCCCATAATTTAGTATTAAAATGGATATCTTTTATATTAAATTTAAATGGTTTGCCCAGCTTATAAACTTTATCTAAAAGATTCTGCTTATATAGATATAATTCTTGAGCTACAACAGAAGAGGAAACAGCAACCATTAGAATATCATATCCCTCTTTTCTTCTTACCATAACAGCTTTAGAATATTTATCAAACTTACTACCAACAACCTCAGGCCAATAATTGAAAAAAGCAACCTCATTTAGCCGACGCTCAAGGCCCATATCAACAAAAATCTTGCTTAATACAGAATTTAACTTACTAAAATTTTTATTTTTTTTATAAATATTTGCCAATTATCCGCTACCTCCTGACAGTTCCGGCTTCTACCGAATAAATATCAACATCTTGTAAATAATCAGAGTCAAATTTATCAACATCTACAGTGGTAATTATAGTTTGGGTATTCTCTTTTATTGAATCTAAAAGGTATTGCTGCCGAAACCTATCCAGTTCAGCAAGTACATCATCCAGCAACAACAAAGGATTATCATGTATTATATTTTCCACAAAGTCAAGCTCTGCCAATTTTAAAGCTAAAACAATTGTGCGCTGTTGGCCTTGAGAAGCATACTGCCTAGCATCCAAGTCGTTTATAAAAAATAAAATATCATCACGATGAGGTCCTATAAGAGTTTGCCCCCTTATCAATTCTTCTTTTTGCTTCTTCTCAATATTTTGTTCAAATAGTTCCGCAATAAGCTTTGAGGGCTGTACATCATCTTCAATACAATTGAAATCACCTGCTACAGATGAATTATATTTTATACACAACAGCTCATCCCCGTACGAAATATGCTTATGCTTCTCCATTGCCCTTATTTGAATTTCTTTTAAAAATTTCTGTCTTAAATGCACCAAATTACTACCAGATATTATAAATTGGTCATTCCAGACAGAGAGAAAGTCTTGTTGATAATCAGTTAATGATATTTTGCCTTTATATTCTTTAATTAAATTGCTTCTTTGAACTCTTATTTTATTGTATTTTAATAATCTATCCTTATAAGCAGGATATAATTGCCCAATAGCGTCATCAATCCATTTTCTTCTATCTGCAGGATTTCCTCTTAATAAGAGTAAATCATTGATACAAAAGTTAACAATAGCCAAATTACCTATAAATTGTGAATATTTTGTTTTTTTAAGAGCATTAACTTTAATAATTTTCTTTTTAGAAGGATTTAAAATAACATCTAGTTTAATATCTGTATAATTTTTATTAATAATACCTGTAATTTTTGCTACATCATGTCCTTTTAATACCAATTCATTATCATTAGATGCTCTAATAGAAGACAATGTAGCTAAATAATAAATGGATTCAAGTAAATTTGTTTTACCTTGCGCATTTTTTCCTACAAAAATTGTTTTATTTTTGGAAAAATTCAGCTTACATTCTCTATAATTTCTAAAATTAGTTAAGTGTAGCTCTTTCAAAAACATGATGAAATTATTTAATCTGAACAGGCATAACCAAACATAAATAATCTTCATCACTGTCTGGTTTTATCAGAGCAGCAGCAAGAGGTTCACCCATTTCCAGCTTTATTTTTTCTGTATCTACAGCTTTTAAAGTATCAAGCATATATTTATAATTGAAAGCTATTAATATATCTTCACTATCGTATTCTATTTCCATTTGATCAGCAGAATCACCAAGGTCAGGTGTATCAGCAGAAAGATTTAAGATATTATTGTTAAAGTTTAACCTGATGATGTTAGTACGCTCATTGACCATTGTAGAGGTGCGCTCAAGAGCTAAGATAAAGTCTTCTCTGTTGATGAATGCACACTTTGCATAATCAGCAGGTATTAATTGTTGATATTTAGGGTATTGGCCGTCAAGAAGTCTGGAAGTTATAATTATATCTTTAAAATTGAATAAAATCATTCCACTGTTTATTATAATATCAACATATTCAGCACTGCATGCAGCAACTAAACGGATAAACTCATTTAAGATTCGAGAAGGAATTATAACAGAATATTCTTGCTCAAGCTTGGTTTCTATGTTTTGAATGATTCTGGCAAGCCTATTTCCATCGGTGGCAGCCATTTCCAGGTATTCATTTTTTATCAGGCAGAAGACCCCGCTTAAAACATTGTTTGAATCATAATCAGCTGTAGCAAAAGAAGTCTGCTTTATGGCTTTTAATAGAGGTTCAACATTGAGGTTTATGGATTCTTCATACTCAGGATAAAGTAAGTCCGGAAATTCTGATGCAGGAATGCCAACTAAGTCAAACTTTGAGCGTGAACATTTTATCTGAGTATGATTAGTTTCAGAATCTAGTGTAAAGTTTACAGGTTTGTTTGGTAGTTTAGAAATAATTTCTGTAAGTTTTTTGGCAGGTAATGTAATACTTCCTGCATTCTCTACAGTTGCTTCTATTTTGGTTTCTATAGAGATGTCTAAGTCTGTTGCACAAAATTTTATTAAATTATTGTCTACAGTTTCTATTAAAATATTAGCCAAAACTGGTTGAACACCTCTTATTGAGGTTGCTTTAGCTACATAGTTAATTCCAGCTTGTAATGTTTCTTTTTCAATAACAAATTTCATATCCCATTTTTCCCCATTAAAAGTTAAATTTTCTTCTTTATTATTTATTACTTTCTATATAATTAATAAAAATATATAAAATTAGTAGTAGTAGGTAATACCTTTTACTTGTAGAAAACTGATTGGAATTTAATAATATCTTATTTTTTACTTGTAGAAAAGTTGTTTAATACATGTTCAAAACTCGTATTCTTTTCTACAATCTAAAATTTGTCTACAAAGTCTTTCTACAAGCTTCTTATGTTTTTCTACAAGTTTTCTACAAGTTTTCTACAGAAAGATAAATCATTGTTTAATAAGCTTTTTTCTAATCAACCCTATTCATGATGGTTTTATTTATTCAAACATGTATTTATTCAGTATGATTAACATTCGAGGATACTCATACATGTAAATATTTATAATTCCTTTATCTTGACTTGCTTAAACTTTGAGAATTATTGTCCTACATGTTTTTTTATTTTATTAGATACACAATTTTTTGTTCTTTCCATGTTTTTTATTTGTTGAAATCATGGAATTTAAATGATAATATTCTTCTCCTTTATTTAATTTGCTCAATATCCCTAATCTTTTAAGATACACATTTAAAGTTTTTACAAAGATAACAGTCCCTAGTGTTCTTTGTACTTAGTCTGTTTTACATATCGGATTATACCATAGTTCACTGGCCTAAAAAGACTTATCTTAAGAAAACTTATCAAATTGTTATATGAGAAATTATAAGGATTTATTATCCTCTATAAAGTTATTGTTATTTAAATTAGTCTTTTTATTGTTTAAAATCACTAGCTTTTACTGAGTGAACCCAGCGAGCAAAGTTTTGTTGTTCATAACTTAAGGCAAATTGATACAATGATTCTATCAGGCTTGCGCCTGATTTTGATTTACCTAAAAGCATGTATGCACCAAATTTATTTTTTATAAGGGCTATTTCTTTATGAATGACCTTTTCTATATTGTTTTCAGGCTTTTTAGATAAAATATCTTTTATCCATCTTATCAATATGATCACAGGAGGAATATCTGCTTGATAACTCCTTATATGTTTAGAAAATGCACTTATTATCATTGTTTTGATTTATTTTTTATTGAGTATATTACTCCTATAATACAATATTTTTTGCTTTTTTTTATTTTATACCTTACTTAACTTATTATGCGATGTGTATATTTTTTTGCGTTTTCACCTGAAAAATCATCTGAAGTTTGACCATTGCCGTATAGTTTATATTTGTATATTACTAAGCCTTCTAAGCCAACAGGCCCTCTTGCATGTGTCTTGTTTGTGCTTATCCCTACTTCTGCACCTAGTCCATATCTAAATCCATCAGCAAATCGAGTTGAAGCGTTGTGATAAGTACCGGCTGAGTCTACTAGACTTAGAAATAGATCAGCGTTTTTTTTGTTTTCTGTAACTATACAGTCTGTATGGCCTGAACCGTAGTTATTAACATGGTCAATCGCTTCATTAATGTCATTAACTGTTTTTATTGATATTATTTTGTCTGTATACTCAGTTTTCCAGTCTTCTTCGGTGACTTTTTCTATGTCTTCAACTATGCTTAATATGTGTTCATCACCCTTCACTATTACATCAGCTTTTTTGAATTCATCTATAAGTTTTTTTATGTAATTTGCAGGTATATCTTTGTGAATCAGCAATGTTTCTACGGCATTACATGCCGAGGGGTATTGTATTTTTGAGTCTATAGTAATTTTTGTTGCTTTATCAAAGTCAGCGTCTTTGTCTATATAGACATGGCAAATACCATCTGCGTGGCCTAATACAGGAATTTTTGTATTTGATTGAATATACTTAACCAGGTCATTACTCCCCCTTGGTATAATTAAGTCAATGTATTTGTCCAGTTCCAACATTTTTTGCACTTCATGACGCGTTTTTATTAAGGTTATTGAATTTTTAGGGAATTCTTCAATTTTGCCCAATGCTTTATTTATTATATTTATTAGTATTTCATTAGATTTGTCTGCTTCACTTCCGCCTTTTAGAATTACCGCATTTGATGATTTAACCGCTAGTGCTGCGATCTGTGGTACAACATCAGGTCTTGATTCAAAAATTACACCGATAACACCTAGTGGACAGCTCACTCTGTATAGTTCAAGATCTTTATCAAGTTCAATAGCCCATTCAACTTTGTTTACTGGATCTTCTAGGTTTGCTACATCTTTAATGCCTTGAACCATTACTTTAATTTTTTCATCATCAAGTTTTAGCCTGTTATACAGAGCTCTTGTCAGCTTGCCGTCTTCTATCATTTTTTCTGCATTAGCAAGATCTTTTTGGTTTTCTTTTAATATTAATTCTTTATTTTTTTCTATATTATCAGCGATTGCAAATAATGCTTTATTTTTGACCTCTTTGTTCAAAGATGCAAGCTTATAAGATGCTTGTTTTGAATTTTTTGCAATCTGACTTAAATCTTGTGTTTCACTTATCCCAGTCATAATGTACTCCCAAAAACTTATTTATTACTATAAAACGACTAAATTATCCCTTAAAATGATTTCATCATAGTTTTTGTATCCCAAAATATCTTCAATTTCATTAGAGTGCTTTCCAATGATTTTTCTGCATTCCCAACTTGAATAATTGACAATGCCTTTAGCTATTTCTTTATTATTATTGTCTATGATTGTTATGACATCACCTTTTTCAAAGTTATTTTTAATTTCTGTCATACCTGCAGATAGTAGGCTTGCATTTTTTTCCAGGAGTGCTTTTTGGGCCCCTTTATTAATTTTTATGTAGCCTGTTATATTGGTAGCATAGGCAATCCATCTTTTTTTGCCAGATAAATTGTTTGCAGGTAAAAATATTGTACCTTTGGCTTTGCCGTTAAAGATGTCTTTTATTATATTGTTAGTTTTACCGTTTGCAATAATTGCAACCCCGCCTGAATTTGTTACGACTCTTGCAGCTTCAAGTTTTGTTTTCATACCCCCTCTGCCTTTTTTTGAAGCTTCAAATCCTAAAGCTTCAATTTCTGGAGTTATCTGAGGAACTGTTGATATTACTTTTGCACTGGAATTTTTTCTTGGGTCATCGTTATAAAGCCCATCAACATCTGATAATATAACTAGCATATCCGCGTCAATTTTATTCATAACCAGTGCTGAAAGCTTATCATTATCTCCAAAACAGACTTTTATCCCATCTGCTTGGTAGCATTCAAGTTCGTTTGTTGAAATGGTATCATTTTCATTAATTATCGGTATTACACCCATTTCTAAGAGGGTACCAACTGTATTTCTTAAGCTTAAGTATTTATGTCTGTTTGATAGGTCATCACCGGTTATTAATATTTGAGCGGTTTGTATTGAGAATTTTTCAAATCCTTCTTGGTATAAATACATTAATTGGCTTTGACCTACGGCTGCGCAGGCTTGCTTTAGGGTTATAAGTTCAGGTTTTTCCTTTATTCCTAACTTTTTTGCACCCATACCTACGGCACCGGAGGTTACTATTATTATTTCTTTGTTTTGCTTTTTTAGCTCGGCTATTTCTTCTATAAAGGAGTAGACCCTTGATAGTGCTATATTTCCATCTTGGCGGGTTAGTACATTTGTTCCGAACTTAAATATAATACGATTGCTGTTTTCAATATAATTTTGATAATCCATGTTTTTTCTTTTTATTTTTAGTAATTACTGTTTAATTTTACTAAAACCACGTCATCTATTCTATTGAGTTTTATTAATTTTTTGTTTTTTAAAAATAAAGTTTAATATCTTGTAATGTTTTTATAAAAACAAGCAATTTATTGAAAAAAATATACTTTATAATATTGGGTAAAGGATACACTATAAAAGGTAGGTTAAAATCAAGTTTTAGATGCGAAAGCATCTTTTTTTTTGTTTTTGTGATTTATTTATTGTGTTGATGCTCACTTGGGTATAGGATCATTACCTCCAGGATGTAAAGGGTGACATTTAATGATTCTTTTGAAACCCAAAAAAGAACCTTTAATTGCGCCATGTTGAATAATGGCTTGCTTTGTATACTCTGAACATGTTGGATAAAATCGGCATGTTTGGGGAGTAAATTTAGAGAAAAACTGATAAAATTTTATTAATTTTATGAAAATAGTCTTTAAAATGTTTTTATTATTGGGTTTTGACATGTTCTGAGTATCTTTTTAAGGCTTTGTTAATACAATTTTCAACAGCATTATAAACCTGATTAAAATCAGTATCAAGTGAATCGTTTCTGGCTAAGAATATAATACTATACCAGTAATTATTGTATTCTGGATGTTTTATTTTGTACTTTTTAAAAGCTTCTCTTATATGTCTTTTAATTCTATTGCGCTTTGTGGCTTTTTTATGAATTTTTTTACCTACAACAAATCCTACTTTTGTTGGGTATTGTGGATTTTTATTTTTTTGTCCCACATATAGTATTAGTAAAGAGTTTGATACTGATCTCTTTATATTATATGTTTTTACAAATTCTATATTCTTTGTTAGTCTTTCGTCTTTTGGTAGCATTTTATTTATTCTTACTTATAATTTATTAAAAAAAGATTTAAGGTCAGAACCTTAAATCTTTTTTTGTCAATATTTTAAATTAGGCTCTTTTTTTGTACTGAATGCCTAGCTTGTGGCGTCCTTTTGCTCTTCTTCTTGCAATAACATTTTTACCGCCTGGTGTTGACATTCTTACTAAGAAGCCACTTTTGCGTTGTCTTTTTCTTTTAGTTCCTTCTAGGGTACGTTTCATTTTCTTTTCTCCTCTTATATTAAATTAAAGATTTTATAAGTTTTATATTACATTTCTTTAGGTTTTTTCTCATGATATCACTAAAATATAATATCAAAAAATAAATTACTGTAAATATTTTATAATCGGCTAGCATAAAAAGTTTTAAACACTATCTGGCATTTATTTTGGGCTATGTTTTTATTACTGATAGGCTGTACATTGGTTTAGTTATAACAGTATTAATCGTAATATCCTTAATATTTATATATTAAAGATGTAAAGTGTGCGAGCATTGTAAAAGTTTTTTAAGTTTTTATTTGTTTTATATCAATAAAAACCATGTTTTTACTTCTATAACATGGGGAAAGTAAGATAAATGGATTTAGGCGACTATGCAATTGAATATTCAAACTAATCAAGTAACTAATTTAAAAAATCGTTTAGCTTTTGGGAGTGTACAACAGAATCCAACCATCGCAGCGCAGAGTTTTAATGTACCAGCTCCGGCAGCTTATCAGGCTCCACCGGTTGATTATCAGAAAGCGTTGGCATTACCAGGTGGACCGATTAAGAATGCAGTTAATCAATATAATGTGCAACTTCAAAGTGGAGTACCACAAGGCACTCAATATAAAGAGGTAAGGTTAAATAAGCTAGTGAGTTCTCAAGATCTTGATGCCGGTCAGAAGGCATTTTATGAGAAGTATAAGCTGAATCCTGATTTTAAAACTTTAATAGTTAAAGAAGATTATAACTATGCTGATGATAAGCTTGATGCATTTAGGCTTGTAGAAGTTAAATTTAGCAATGATTATGATGAATCTTTAAAAAATATATTTGCTAATAAGATGAATGGGCAAGTAAAACCTAGAGAAAGACAATTAGTTGATAAGTTATTAACTATTGCAAATCAAAATCCTGCATCTTTTGCTGATGATCAAGCTAAACTTAGTAAGCTTAGTTCATTAACTCCTAATACTAAAACTTTATTAAAGTATAAAGTTAAAGAATTTATGGAAAAAGAAATAGTTCCCCAATCCATGAATAATCATTTTAGGGCAGAAGTTCTAAAGCAGCAATCATATAATCAAAATGCTGCCCTAATACAGAGTTGTTTTGATAAGCCTAATGCCTGGACTGCAAAGTTAGCGCCACAAGGACAAGAACCCGTAACTACTAAAGCAAAAATCAAGAACGTGAAAAATCTTTGTGATAGGATTGCCAAAAACCCTGATGATGCAAATACAATGTTTGTAATGTTCTTTGATAATGTGCTAAAGACTAAAAAAGCAATGAAGGCTAACAAAATTGATGCTAATACAACCATAGAAGATTATTACAACAGTTTACCTGATAATTGGCACAGAAATAGAAGCTGGTATTATACATACGTTAATAATTTTGGAACTGATAAAAACGGAAAAGGTGATTTTAAGACATTCACCAAGCAATTGAACTATCTTGATAAATTGGGTATTAAGAACATGTTAATACTCCCTCATTATGCATCTCCACAAGGTGATGCAGGATATGACATTTCTGATTATCATGCATCAAAAGAGTTGGGTGGAGAAAAGGAGTTTGGTAATTTCTTGAAGGAAGCAACAAAGCGTAAGTTCGGTTTGACAACAGATTTAGTATTTAATCATACTTCAACTGAGCATGAGTGGTTTAAGAAGGCACAAGCTGGTGATCCTAAGTACTTCCAGTACTTTTTGAAGTGTTCACCTGATTGGGCGAAGAAAGATTTAGATAAATCATTACATATGCGAAATGGCAACTTAATGCTAGAGCTTCCAGAGAAAGATAAAAATGGAAATACAGTTGTATCTAGTAAGAACTTAAGTCCATTATTCCCAGATGTTGATAAGTCTATATGGTTGGATAAGCCGGTTAAGGGGTTAAATAAAAACGTACTATTCTATAAGACTTTCTATCCATTCCAAGTTGATTTAGATTTACAGAATCCTGACGTTATAAATGAACTATATGACATTATTGGTTCGGAAGTTGCAAAAGGTGTGGCCGGTAAGAGACTTGATGCGGCAGCATACTTTATTAAGCAACCGGGAACTGAAAGTTATAGTTTGCCGCAGACAGATGCATTACAGCAGCTTTCTGCATCATACATGAAACATTTACATCCTAAGACAATCATTATACCTGAAGTTCTAAAGGGTAATGGTAAAGGCGATATATTCTTTGACTTTAGGGATCAGGCTAAGTTAAGAGAAATGAGTTACTTACATACATCTGCTCCTTTCTGGGAGACTTGGGATAAAAATAAGGATGCCTTATTAAACCCTAATAATAAGCAAGTTCCATTGGTTATCTTTGACCACCATGATGAAATATACATGAACCAGTTTGGTAAAAATCAAGATGCAATGGAGAAGTTCTTAACCTCATCATTCAAGACAACTAATAAGCATGGTCAGCCAAAAGAGGTTGTACATGCTGATATGTATAAAGGTGGTGCTGCTGCCGGTGGTAGGATGGCAACCTGCGTTAATGAAGATTTAAGGCGTATTACTCAGGCATTCTTTAACCAGTTCATGATCCCTGGTGCACCTGCTATTTATTATGGTTCTGAAATTGGAGCTACTAATAATAGAGAAAATATGGAAGTTAGAAAAGTTGAGCAGTATCAAATACTTAAGAGACTTTTAGGCCCTGAAAAAGTAGGTGAGGATGAAAGTATTACTCTGGATAAGTGTGCTGACCCTCGTGAGCTACAGAGAGGACCAATTGATGCCGCTAAATTTGATAAGGCAGATAAAAGTCATTATCCTGCTATAGATACTATTAAAGAATTAAATAAACTTAGAGAAGAAAGATCCGCTTTAAGGTCTTATAATATAGAAAAACTTCAAGGTAATGACGATACATTATTTGCTATGATTAAGTATCCTGAGCAGGAGGCTAAATTGAACGATGGCTCTATTGAAAAACCTTTGGTTACTGTATCTAACCTTAATGATTCTGAAAAAGTTGTTAAGATTCCTGTGAAACAAATTCAAAAAGCAATGAATGCTAATGGTAACGTTTCGTTTAAAACTTTATTCAAACTGGATAATGAAACTAAAGGCGATCAGGTCGCTGTTAGTGTGTCTGATAAGCAGGAGCAAACACTTATCAGTAAGTCTAATGACTTTATCTCAGTGAAGCTTCACCCTTATAGCTCATTAATTTTAGAGCCAACTGTATAAACTGAGTAATAAAAACTTTTTATTATGTATTAAACTCATGCGAGAATTTAAGTAGTAAAAGATGTAGAACCTTTTATTCCTTACTTCCTTTGGTGTGTATTAATAAAAAAATAAAAAACATTTAAAAAGAATGGCAATTTTTCTTATGTATATAACTTTATATATATAAGATAGGTAAAACGTTAAGATAGAGTATAAGTAGTATAACAAAAGACTTTCAACCAATATGTAAACCTATATATTAACCTACACACTTGCTAAAATCTTTAAACCATTCTTCTTGTTTTTATTTAACAAGAAGTTTTTTTTGTAAAGAAAAAGTCCCTTTTTTTTATTATTTTAAAGTTTTTTGGACTTTAAAAACTTGATATGCTATATCTGTAATTATTATATATTTTAACATGTTTTCTAATGTTTTATAGAATTTATAGAGGTTTGCTGCATGATTTTACTGTATTTATTAATTAAAATATTTAAAATTTAAATAATCCAGGATTTATTCTTTATGTATTTGATCCTTTGCGTTATAATAATTATTGGTTTTTCTACATGTTATATTTAAAGAAAAATAATAATAAAACATATATTATAAATATTAGTGTTTATAATATATAACATTATCGATAGCTAACTTAAAACTTGTAAAGTATTGCTGGTTAATATTTAAAGGTTTTGCTTAGCTTTTAAGGTTACGAGTCAAGCCTGTTTATGCACTTTTTTAGTAGTTTTTGTTTTTTAATATATAATGAAGGTTAGTGTGTGATTATTAGGTAAATTTATAAAAAGATAATTAAGGGTAGTTTCAATGGAATTAAATGAGATTATAGAAAAGTTTCAGGGGTATAAATTGTCCCGAGATAAATTAACTCCTTATGAAAGCTGGGCTTTAAATTTCTTCCATGATAAGTCTCACGTATCAAATCCATTTTTGAATGTAACAATGCAGCTTGATATTTCTGAGGCTAGGAAAAATTATTTAGAAAATTATAAGCCTTTGACAGGTGCATCTTTTACTGCTTTTCTTACTTGGAATTTGATAAAATCATTGAAGAAGCAAGATTGCTTTAGTTATAGAAGGTTTAATGATGAGTGGTACAGGTTTGATAACTTGCCCGTTTATATTCCTGTCCTTGTAGGTAATGCATTTAGATTTCAGGAGTTTTTCCTGGAAGATGTAATGGAATCTAACTGGAAAGCATTTTCTTCTGCTTATACTGATAACATTGAAAGAGTAAGAAATAATTTGGATCAATTTAAGGTGATAAGTCCGATTATATTTAATTTGGCAACTCATATTGGTAACTTATCATATTTGAATTTTACTGGATTTACCCTGCATGGTGTGGATGCAACTGGTAGAAACTTGTTTTATTTTGGCAAGCGTACAGAACTTAACGATAAATGGAATCAACCGTTAAATGTAACTATAGATCATACCACTGCTGATCCTTATATTTTGAACTTGTTAATTGAGGATTTTACGCAAGAGTTGGTTAAATAATCATTGCATTTTATAGATATATAAGAATTTATTTTCTTTTTTTTCTTTTCTTCTTATTTTTTTTAATTATTTTTTTTGCATTGTCTATGGATATTCTGGCAAGAGGCTTTCTGGTTTGGTTGTCATAAAATACTAGCCAGTGTTTTCTTCTTGGGTTGTCTACAGAGAATGACAGTTTGCCTTTAAGCCTGGAGTTTGGTGATATTTTTCTGAACCATAGATCTGTATTTTGAAAAGGCGAAGCATAGTAGACAGATTTATAGTCGTTTACCAGTGCCATATCAAAACTGCTAAAACTTTTTTCTGTGCTGTTATCTATATCTAGTTGTAAAGTTATTGTGTTTAATTCTCCAAAAGGATCTTTTTCTAGTTGGTAGTCTTTTATAAATACCTTTAAGCCTTCTAAAATATTTTCTTCTTCTTGCAAGGCCTCTTTTGCCATAACCGGTAGCTTTAATTCTTCAACAATTTTAACTTTAATTTGATCTCCCGGAGCAAGTAAAACTTGTTTACCCTTTCTTGCTACTGACGCGGTTGCCCCAACTAGAGCTCCAACACCAGCTCCACCTGCAAGTGTGTATCCGTTACTTGCAACTGCTGCACCTAGTCCAAGATGTTTTAATGCAAGAATTCCCCCAATAACTCCGCCTGCAACTGTAATTGCTGCATCTTCCAATACAACTTTTGCTGCTGACGAGACTGCATTGCGTTTGGTTGTCATTGAAGCTTCTATTGGTATTTGTCTACCATTTGGTGTAACTATATAATCAAAATCAAGTCTTATTGATGCATCTCTTCCCAGCCTTTTAGAATTAGTAACTTTATTAACTGTGCCATGTGCTACTGAGCCTGAGGGGATAACTATGCCTTTTTTTAAGTTTAAGTCGTCAGTTATTTCTGCGTAGAACTCGTCTCCCTTTTCTGTGTAAGTTGTGCTTAGTACAGAGGAGACAGTCATTTTTAGGACGGTTCCTTTTTTAACTTTTTCAACTTCACCAGTGAAGAGTTTATCCGGGGCTTTTTGATTTTCATTATATTGTATTCCACTACGAATTACAGGAGATTCAACTTCCTGTGCTATACATAGTAGACTTTGAGATATAAATATATTTAGAGCTAGCATAAATGTTAATATTTTTTTCATAAGTCCCTGTAGTCCAGTTGTGTTATGTTTAAAATTATTTTTTTAATTATCTTGGCTATTATATTAAAGTAAGAACAATCTTTTCTTACTTTAATATAATAATTTAATAATGGAAATTAGTCATCACTGATTCGGTTTAAAAAAAATAAAAAAACTGGCACGATAGATATTTTATTGTTAAACAGTGATTAATGATTTCAACATTCCTTCGCCTTTGAGAGTTATTGTGTTATTTTGTTGGTGGTCTTTGCTCTCAAAGATAATTTCTACTTGGTTTTCGATTTTATCCACAGAAACTTTTATCTTTTCTTCTTTTATATCTTTAATGATTTTCTTATTCAATATTGTGGTCTCCAATTATTAAAAGGAAATAAACTTTTAAAATTCTAACAATACTAATATAACCTATTTTAAAATTTTTTCAAGTCTAAACTTGAGAATATACAATTGAAATTGGAATAAAAAATTTTAAAAATGACCTTAATATAATAAAACCATTTGGTCGTAATAAATTTCATGATTTTATTATTTTTTTTACTTATTAACTGTGCATAGTCAACTTTATAACTGTGTGAAAGCTTTTGCTTTCAGTTGTTATGGATTTCGGCCTATAAGGAAATCACATCCGTTAATTTTTACTCTTATGCTGTTTTCTTCATGTTTGCGTCCTGTCATTTGTTTAAGCCAGCCGACGTTTTCATATTCTAGGTTTACTTTACTTATGTCTTTAAATAATTCAGATTCTCTGCCTAGCCCTCCAAGCATACAAGGTTCGATGCATTTAGGAATACTTCCATCTGTTTCCCTTATTAGGTTTTTTAATATTTCTTCATTATTGTGGTTATCGAGTACAATTTTTATTGTTGGAATTCTTTCCGGATCATGTTTTGAGCGTTTTACTATTGCAATTGTATCATTAACGCATGTTTTAATATCATGTATTCGATCCTTGCATTTTCTTGCTTCTGCTTTTGCATCACTTCCAAGTTCAGAAAATCTTAAGTTGGATGTTGATAGTTTTGCTCTTAATTTGCCAATATTTTCAATTATAGAATCTTTGTTAGGGTTTCCTTCTATCAGTTGCTCCAGCATGTCAGTTGTAAACCCTAAAGAGCCTTCAATAACTTCGGATTCTTGTGATTTACTTATTGCTTTTTCTAGGTGGGAGAGCTTTATGCTGCTTAAGCTTATGTCGGCTATTTGACCTCTGAAATTATTTAATATGTTATCAATAAGTCCTTGAACTTCAGCTTTTTCGCTTGGAGAGAAGTTAAAATGTTTGCCAACATTAGCCCCTACATAGTTAAGGTTATTACTTAAGAAGTTATTTAACACACCTGAAGCATAGTTTTCTTCAGCGAATTGAAGGCTTATGTTTTTTCCTGCATTACAGCTACCTCTGCTGATATAGTCTAAATATAGCCCAACTTCTTTAGGATCTGTTAGCTCTGTTTTTCTCCTTATTTTTAAATATTCAGCTGATCCTCTTTTAGGAAGCTTTAGCATGTTTTTTATGAAATTAAATACCTTGCCTCCTGTGAGTCTGTCAAAAGAATTTTTTAGGTAGTCTGCAGCGATACTAAATGTCGCAGTTGTGGATTCTAAGTACTCTCCTGCGATAGATCTACATGTTTCCATATTTTCTCTAGAGCCTAGTTGCTTTGACTTGCCCATAAGAAATCCTGCTGCCACAGTTGTTGCTGCCCCTGCAGTTATTAGTGCTGCAGCTATAGTTTTTTTTGCGCTTACTACTGAAGCTTGAACAAATTGTGAGGTATTATTAAAATATGCCGGGTTTAATCCCAGAGCGGCCGGGTCGCTTGGTTGAGGTTGCGTTGGCATGGTTTGATTGTTAGGTATATTACCCTGGTTTATCATGGGGTTATTAATAGGCTCCTGGGGGTATAGAGATTGGGATGGAGGTGGTGGTAGATCAGCTGGTTTTCCAGGAGGGGTAGGGTTTTCGTTAGAGCCACTTTTTTCGAATGAATTTAAGTAATCAGATTCTGGATAATTACCTGGTACAGGAGCAAATAGGGGGGCTTTAAATAATGAATCTGTTTGTCTGTGGCGTCTATTTTGTTTTTTCTCTGGAGGGGGAAGAAAGTCTTCATCATCAAGGTTCATATCGTTATTTGGAGGATATCCGCCAGGTATATTAGGCGGTGGTTGCATGTTTGGAGGTAATCCCATTGGAGGGGCTGGCTGCATGCCTGGTGGCATATCTTGTGGATTGTTAAAATCGAATGGTGATGTTGCGCCTATAGGTGGTATCGGTTGGGTAAATGTGGGTTGTGAATTGTTAAATTGTTGAGGTTGTTGAGGGGCATTTTTTTTCTCATTTTCTTTTTCTTTTCTTGCAAGAATTGCCGAGGCTATATCCATATTTTTGCCAATTTCTTCTGGGGGAGATTTTACTTCTTTGTCTTTATCTCTTGTGTTTATTTGAGGTGGTAATTGATTTTGAAGGTGGCTCATAACATCAGTTCGTTTCACCCCTTGCTTTGGTTCAGGGAGGGGTGTTTTGGGATTGTATGGTGTTATTTGTTGTACTTGCATATCCTGAGGCAAGGGGATTGGTAGTTGAGGTGGGGCAAGAGGTTGTTGTATATCGCTATTCCCAAACTTACTGTGTTTTTTTTCAGTTAGTTTGGGTTTATTATTGCCTGTTTGTTGATTGTTGCCTTTTGTTTTTTTAGTAGGCTTGTAATTTATCAGCATGTTAATTTACTTCTTTTTTATTCTAAGTTAAAAAATGCTTTCATAAAATATAAATACAAACATAGATATATTTGCTAGCTAACTGGCAAAACAGGGTTAATATTTAAATATGTTTACAATGAGTGGAACTTAATTTGGCTGTGACTAGTCAATTTAAATTATAAGTAAAAAAGATGTATCGTTTTTTAATTTTTTTTGAATAATAGATATGTTTTGGATAAAATATTAAACAATAAGATGAATAAATAGAAGAGGTTTAATAATAGTGGATTTTGTTGCAATAACAGTTGAATTTTTAAAATTTCTGGCTAACTTAACCGGAAGTTACGGACTGGGAATAGTACTGTTTACTTTAGTTATTAGGGCTGCGATGTGGCCACTAAGTTTTTCTCAGCAGAAAAGTATGAAAAAAATGCAGGAGCTAGCTCCTAAGTTGAAACAGCTACAAGCAAGATATAAAAGTGATCCTCAGGCTATGCAAATGAAAATGATGGAGTTTTATAAAGAACATAAGTTTAATCCGCTTGGTGGTTGCGTTCCATTAATGGTACAAATGCCTATATTTATTTTGCTTTATGCGGCTTTGATAAGTCCTCAGTTTATGGATTTATCTGGTAATTCATCTTTTATGTTTATAAATAAACTAAGTTCAACTTTAAGAGATAGAGCTGGTGTTGTTGGTGATGCTACGTTTGCTGTAGAAAGACAAGATCGGTTTGTTCTTGATAAGCATGTTAAGGTTTATTTGAAAGACGGGAAAACTCTTGATAATGCAATAATACTTAATGAAAAGAAAGCTATAGATAAGCCTGAGCAGATTATTCCAGGACAAACTGTTAAGTTTGGTATTAGCTTAAGCAATTTGGATTTACCTTATGAAGAGTTAGGTAAAGTCGAAAAAGCTGATATTACTGTAATAAACGAAAATACCAAGGAAATTGAGCATATAACTTTTAAAGTTAAAGATTCTAAATTGTCTGCTGATATAAAAACTGAAAAAGTTGAAACAAAGTTTAATTATGATGTTTTAACTTTAATTATATTGTTCGCGGTAACTATGATGATTACTCAAAAGATAATGAGTAAAATGTCTAATACTGCAGCTATGGATCCTATGCAAAAGAACATGCAAGAAAAAATGGCTAAAATTATGCCTGTGGCAATAGTTGTTCCTTTGGTATTTATCCCAATACCTGCGGGTGTGTTCTTATACTTTGTGGTTAGCAATGTCTTCCAGATAGCGCAAACAGTTATAATAAATAAACAGTTGGATGCTGCCAGTAAGGCAAGTGGTCCTGACGTTATACAAGCAGAAACTGTTGAAAAAAAAACTCTAAATAATGATAATCATCAAAAAATTAGTCATAAATAGTTATGAATTACATTATTAATGATACAATAGCAGCAATTGCAACGCCTCTTGGTACAGGAGGTGTTGCTGTTATTAGGATAAGTGGTGAAAAAGTTTTTGATATTATTTCAGAAATTTTTTCTTTGAGCTTAAAGAATAAAAAATTACCTGACTTTGAGGCTAATAAAATATATTATGGTTGGATAAAAGATAATGATAATCTGATTGATCAAGTATTATTATTATTATTTAGAGGGCCTAAGAGTTTTACTGGCGAAGATGTTATAGAAATTCATTGCCATGGTGGGATTAATGTAACTAAGAATATTCTGCAACTTTGTTTGAATGCTGGTGCAAGATCGGCAACGCGTGGAGAATTTAGTAAACGAGCTTTTTTGAATGGGAAGATGGGCTTGACTGAGGCTGAGGCTATACTAGATATTATTCATTCGCGCACAGATAAGTTTTCTCAGATTTCTGCTTATAATTTATCAGGGAAGTTATCTTTTTATATAAAAGAGATAAAAAGTGAGGTTATAAACCTTTTGTCAGAGGTTATAGCTGCTCTTGATTTTTCTGAGGAGGTTGATGAGCCTGAATATAGCTATATAGTAGAGCGTATAAATGATATTGTTGTTAAGATTAACAATGTTTTAAGGTCTTCTAATAATTCTAACTTAATGAGGCAGGGTTTGAAAGTGGCCATAGCTGGCAAGCCTAATGTTGGTAAATCTTCGTTATTTAACACTTTATTGGATATACAGAGGGCCATTGTTACTGATATTGCTGGGACTACTCGTGACATTATTCAAGAATCTTTAGATGTGGATGGTATTCCTGTTACATTGATAGATACTGCTGGTATTCGAGAATTGGAAAATGAAACACATAGTGATCAAATTGAATCTATTGGTATAAATATTGCTAAAGATCATATACAAAGCGCGGATATAGTTTTATTTTTGTATGACTTGACTAAAGGTATGCAGGAGCAAGATATTGATATTTTTTCTGAAATAAAAGATAAGCCAGTAATAAAAGTGGGGTCTAAGGTTGATCTGATTGATAACCTTGATAAATTGGTGCAGCAAGATGGGCATGATTGTATGATATCAACAAAAACCCGTGAGGGAATTGAGACTGTGAAACAAAAAATAAAAGAACTAGTATTATCTGCAAATGATATTGATAATAGTGAGTATGCTACAAATATTAGGCATCAGGAGTGTTTATTTAATGCTAAAAAATCATTATTACTGGCTGTTGATTCTTGCCAAAACTATGCACCTCAGGATTTTGTATCTATAGATTTGAAGGCTGCACTGTTGTCTCTTGATGAGATAACAGGAGAGGTTGTTACTGAAGAAATTTTAGACAATATTTTTTCTAATTTCTGTATTGGTAAGTAGTGTAAACACAAACGAACCTCCTGATCAGGAGGTTCGTTAAAATAATTTTATTTAATTAAAAAACCCTTCTGTTCCACCAGGCTTTATCAGACTCTTTTTTTACTGTTTCATTTTCCTTTTTGAGCCTATTATTTTTAGTTTCCATTTCAATGTTGCGTTTTCTTAGTAATTTAAGCTCATTTTCTAGGTTATGAATATTTTCTTTAGCTTCGTTAACCTGTTCATTAAGTATTTTATTGTTTGACACTAAACTTAAGTATTCAGCATCTTTACGGCGTTCAGAATCTTCTAAGAGTCTTATTTGAGATTCTGCGTTGATAATTCTGTCAATATATTCTTTTATGTGGTTATTCATGTCTTTTGAGTAATTCATAACACTTTCGATGATATTGCGAGTATCTAATTGTTGAGACATAGGATTTGTATGTTGATTAGTATTAATATGTTCATACTCTGCGTCTTCAAAGTATTCATTCATGTCATTATTTGTTTCATTTGCGCTCGTGTTAGCTTCTCCAGGTAGCTTGCCAAATTTTTTGGAATAAAGATTTTTGTATTCTTCATCACTAAGTATGACTACGTTAACATCTCTGTTGTTAATATTTTTTAATTCTGTATTTAATCCTTGTTTTTTAATCCACTTCCAAGCTGTATTAACGGATACTTCAAACTCAGCTGCAAATTCTGATATTAGATATTCTTTACTCATACACTCTTCCCTTTTTAAATTTTAGCTATATTAGATTATTAACTTGTTAATAACTATTTATGAATAATTTTATAACACGCTCGTTTAAAATTTGCAAACCAGAAAGTCGAAATATTAAGAACCTGGCTTTCTTACTAAAAGAAGCCAGGCTCATGTTATGAAGTTACTTGCTGTTAATAACATTATTATTTTTAGAAAACCGAAGAGTCTTTGTTTAGGGGTATAGTCTCTTTGGAGGTAGGACGCTTGCTTTGTTTTTGTTAGAATTTATTTTTTTATAACTTGGTGATTTTTTTGGCTTATGTGGGTATTAACGTTCACTGAGAACGACTTATTGTGCGTTCTATTTTTTGATTCTGATCCACTTATAATAGCAACGAGGTTATTTACCACCAACTTCATATTTTCAGATTGAGAGGAAAGTTCCTCTGAGGCTGAAGCACTTTCTTCTGCGTTAGAAGCATTATTTTGTATAACCTGATCTATAGAGGATATAGATTTATTAACTTCTAATAAGCCTTGTGCTTGTTCTTGACTGGCTTCGGCTATTTCCCCCAGTAGTGCATTAACCTTTTCAGATTGTGTGTTAATTTCGTTAAGCGAGTCCTTTACTTGTCTTGAAATCATAACACCTTGTTCTGATATGTTAACGTTATCTTCTATAATGCCAGCTGTATTTTTAGCTGCCTGTGCGCTTTTTTGAGCAAGATTCCTAACTTCTTCTGCTACAACTGCAAACCCTTGTCCTGCATCTCCAGCTCTTGCTGCTTCTACAGCTGCATTTAGAGCTAAGATATTTGTTTGAAATGCAATTTCGTCAATTACTTTTATAATTTTAGCAATTTCATTACTGGATTGTTTTAGATCCCCCATTGACTTCATCATGTCATCCATTTCTCTATTTGCCTTGTTGGATGAGTGACTTACGCAGCTAGCGATATTAACTGATTCTTGTGAGTTTCTACTATTTTGAGTAACCATAGAAGATGTTTCTTCAAGGGTAGATGAAATTTCCTGAATAGATGAAGCTTGCTCGGTGCTGCCTTCTGCCAGCTGTTGAGATGAATTTTTTAGTTGATTAGAGGCTGATGCTACAAATAATGAATTTTGATTTATATCTTTTACCAACCTATTAATTGGTTTTGTTATGCTTTTTGTTATCAAAATAGCTGCTATGACAATTGTTATAATGGATAAGAGAAAAATAACTAAAGAATTTATCTTTAAGTTGTATACTGCTGCAAGTGCTTCAGATTTATCGATCTCCGCGACGATAGCCCACTTTTTATCATGTATTTTAACGGGTTCATAAGAGCTTAATACTTCAACTCCTCTATAGTCTTTAATAAATTTTGTTTCATTTTTGCCGCTAAGTGCGTTTTTTATTGCTTCTGTCTTAATTGCTATATGATTTTCAAAAGAGTTATTAACCGTTAAATTACTATCAAGTCTTGAGTTTGATCTCAATAGTCCATCAGACCCAACTAGATAAGTTTCACCGCTTTCGCCGAGTCCTTCACTATCATTCATTATTTTGTTTATTTTATCTAGTGATATTTGGACAGCAAAAGCCCCGACTATGGCATTGTTATTATGTACATCTGTTAGAGGAGTTATTATAAAAGATGCTGGTTCTGAAGATGGTTGATAGTATTTAAAGTCCATAAATGTAACTTCACCTGTTGTAAGGGTTTTCAAGAATCCTTCAGCCAGGTTTGAGTCACTATATTTTCCGTTTACCAGATTAGTTCCATAGTCAGCCTCATGGGTATCTGTGTATATTATATTTCCTGTTTTATCTATTATAAAAACATCGTAGAATCCCATTTTCATAATATCATTGTGTTCTTTTAATAAGTGTTTGAGCTTGCTATCATAAATACTTAATTTTTCTTTGAAACTACTTTTATCCTTGTAGTATTCATTTAATCTGACAATAATCATGTGAGTTCTTGCAAATGTATCTACTAGCTTTATTGTGTCAGAGAAGTAGCTTTCTATTCGCTCTGCTTTCAAGTGTTTTATGCCTTTAAGTTTTAATATTGCTGCATCTTTTAATGCGTCAGAGGCAGAATTGCAAGCAATATAAGCAAAAATAAGCAGAGGTAGAATACCTGCAAGTAAAAAACTGCTTAGCAATTTTGTGCTAAGATTTAAATTTTTAAACATTTAAACAATCCTTCCAAAATGATTCCTAATATCCGACTAAACAATAACTTCAGATTTTACTCTGTAATGATTAATTGATATTTTTTTTACTTTAATTATTTGTATCTTTGTATGTAAATGCAATGCATGATAATTCTATCTACATGTGTATATTCCATGAATCATCTATTTTTATGAAATATTTTGAAAAAATAATTTAAATATATAAAAATCACAGGGTTATTTTTTTTATATTTGTTTTATAGCTAATTTAAGGGTTAAAATTCTTCTTCCAAAATTATATTTTCTAACTCATACCTATCCAAGTGACCCTTCAATAAATATCCCATAATCATTGCGCAAGCTATTATGTCTTTCTCTTCAATGTTAGTACGAGATTTAACTTTGTTTATCAGGTCAGCATAATTATGCATAACTTGCAGCATTTGAGAGTCAATCCTATCTACCATAACATTCATTGTTATGGATGGATTTTCTAGACTTTTTAAGAAGTCTTCAGCTGCTTTTATTTTGTTTTGCATTTTTCCCACCCCGTATGGTGTGTTTAACATACTATTAATATAACAATACGGGACTTCAACTTCAACATACAGTTGGGTAGAACTAAACAGGTATTTTAAAATATCTTTGTTTTAATGTGTAACTAATATCTTCTAGCCATAAAAACCCTATTAATTTCTTTTTCCAAGGAACTTCAACTACTGGTAGGCACTTGTTTTTAAAGCATTTCATTGTTTCATATGCTTCATCTAAACTCATTCCTGGATAAAGAACAATTGGATAGTCGTACTGATAAGCCAAATCTTTTATTTGTGTATTTCTGATAATGCTTAAGTTTTGCTTTAATCTATCTTTTAGGATTCTTTTTAGTTTTGTTTTATTTATGTAGCCTAAAAGATAAGATTCTTTGTTTGTAATAGGAATATCCTCGACGTTAAAAAGCTTCATTTTCTCAAAAATATCGTAAATAGTGTCATTTTCGCAAACAAATACAGAGTCTTCTCTTGTATACTCTTTTACAATCCTTTTAGTCAAACCCATATTAAATCCTCTCTATAATGAAGAAATTTTTGGTAAAAAAAGGTTAAATCCTTTTAAATTAGATTACAGTAGTAAATTAAACTAATCTTTTTTGAAAAACTATAAATGAAAGAATAAGAAAAAAGTCTTTATAAAGTATAACTCTTTTTTTGCTGAACCCATATTAAATCCTCTCTAAATGTGAAGAAATTTTTAGTAAAAAAAATATTAAATACTTTTAGGTAGATTATATTAATAAATTTAACTAATTTTTTTTTGAAAAACTATAAGTAAATAGGGTAAAAATATTTATAAAAAAAATATAACTTACCTAGTTAAGTGTAGCCATCATGTAAATGACCTAGAATTAGATAATGTTTCTATATAGTTTAATTAAAAAGTTTTTTATATGTATACAAGGGTTTTGTATTGTACTTATTTCAAGTGTTTTAATAGGGTAATAATTTATTCTCCGCTATAGTTCTTTTGTTATTTTAAAATGTAATTTTGCAATATTTCCAAGGTTATTTTTGTTGACATGTTGAATAAAATACCTGGCTTGATCTTTAACTTTTTGAGAGGAACCTTTGGGTAGCTCTACATTATATAGTTCGGAGAGCTTTTTTATTCTTTTAACAAATTCATTTCTTGCTAAAATAGAAGCTGCTGCAACTGCAAGATCATCTTCTGCGCGGACTCTTTGCTCTAGATTTATATTTACACCTTTAGCTTTTAAGGCATTTTTTATTAAGGATTCATCTCCAAATTTATCAGAAAGGGCATTTTCGCATTCTTTTTTTTCTAATATATTTTCTATTACTCTGGCATGACCCCATGCAAGTAATTTATTTAAGTTTTTAAAGCTTTCATATAGTTGATTGTATTTATCAGGATTTATCACAACAACTGAATTAATTGTGTTTTCTTTTATCTTAATTGCAAGTTTCTCTATATTTGAATCTGTTAGTTTTTTACTGTCTTGTACACCAAGGCTGTTTATGATTTCTTTATTTGTTTCATCAATGAGCACGCCTGCAACAACTAGTGGTCCAAAATAATCTCCCTTACCGGATTCATCTGTTCCTATCCAGCTGGAGTATTTATAGTGTTGATGTTCAATTAAGCTAGCTTGTGTAACTTGTTCTTGGAGAGTTATGTTAAGGTAATTAGCAAGAAAATATTTTGTATTTTTTCCTTGAACCAGAATTTTGCCACTATTATATAAAGTAATAGTTATTCCAGAGCCTTGAGCTCGCCAGAATGCGTGATTCATTGGCTTTAGTTCAAATCCGTTACTTTTAAGTTTTTCTTTTAATTCTTTTTCTTTTTTTAAGTCATATTTTGAACTATAACAATTATTTCCGTTTGTTCCCACAGTGAAAGAACCTTTTTTAAAATCTACTCCCAATCAAGAATGTTAAACTAAAAATTATCTAAAGTAAAACAAAATAAAACTGTTTTAGAACAAAATAAAAAAGGTTCTTTCAGAACCCCATCGTTAGCACATTACCAAATTTTCATTAAATTTTTTTACTTTACCTTACCTTTTTTTTTTACCCAATATTATAAAGTATTTATTTTATTAAAAAATGCGTATTTTTATAAAAATATTAATAAAAATAAATAAAAAATTTTTTTATTTTTCAGCATATACATAGGCAGATAACGATTCTAGTGTAATAGTTTTGCCGTCCAGTTCAGTTTCTAGGTCTTTGATGTATTGATTTACAATTTGCTCTTCAAGGTAGTTCATGAACCTTTGTTTTAAAGATTGAGCTCCACCTCCTGATGAGGTATTAAACCAAGGCTCTATCATTGATGCTGATACAGGATAAGTTGATTTCTCAATGTTTACGTCAATACTAATATTTTTAAACCCAGCTTGAATAAGGTTTTCTTTTAATGTTTTACTATCAAAGTTAGTTAATGGATCACTAGGGTTGCTCATTATTTTATATTCAACTTCTTTAAGTTTTTCATAGTTAGGAAAGTTAAGGGGGTTTATTAATTCATAATATTTTGTGTTTGATTTAATAATGGGTTCGAAAAATGAAATTCTTCCTCCAGGTTTAAGGATTCTGTGGAGTTCTCTTATAGAGGTTAATTTATCAAGAACATGAACCAGCACAGAGCGCATAACAATTACATCTACAGAGTCATTTTCTAAACCTAAGTTGGTTACGTCTGTGTTGATAAATTCAACATTATTATTAATTCCACAATCTTGTGCTATTTTTTTGCATTCGTTCAGGCAGTCTTGAGCTGAATCTGAAAAAATAACTTTTCCGGATTCTTTTAGTTTATTATAGGCTTCGAAGGCTAATAAACCTGTACCAGTACCTATATCTATTAAGACATCATCTTCTTGTAGTTTTGCATTCTCTAGTATTTTGTCTCTAACCAACATTAACCAATTTATAGTTTGATTTTTCTGTTCTTCTGTCATATAAGAAAATCTGGAATTCTTGAGCCACTGTGTCCATGTTTCTATAACTTTAGACATGACTAACCTCTTTCTAATTACCTGATTTATACTGCCTCAAAAGCTTTTTTGCAGTTTGAGCAGTGGGTTTCTTCTTTATTAACCTTTGTACTACAATACGAGCATTGTTTATATACTTCTCCAGGTTTATTTTTATAGTCCTTGGATGTTTTATTTAATGCGTCAAATAAATCATTTGATTTAATGTTTTTCTTTTTTAATAAATAAGTTGTTGTTATGAAAATAATAAAAAATTTCACTGTAACAGCAATGATAATAAATAAAAAAGCTAATTTTAAAATGCTTATTAACACTATTTTGTAATACCTCTTATCTTTGTTTTTTCTACTTTATATTATACTCCCAATAATTATAATTTATAAATTTATTCTGGTACTTCTTGCCATATTGTTGTATGCTATCATTAATTATGATTATAAGTGTTTAGTTAACTGGATTTTGGTTTATATAAAATGAAGTTTTGTATAAATAGTGTTATGTTTGAGAGTTTGTTTAGAAATTATATTTACATACAAGTTTAGATATCTGGGTGGAGGAATATGAAAAAGATTTTTGGGCTGTTGATAATTGCAGCATTAATGTGTTCAATGGTTTTAATACCACCTGTGGATGCTCTGCAGGACGTGGGGAATTATGAGGTTGATGCCTCTGAATCAGCAATAGAGTCAGCTGAAATAGGAGATAATTATGCTTCTGTAAGTTCAACTGAAACGAATGAAAAAAAAATCGAAAAAAGTCTCGAACAAAAGTTATCAAAACAAAATAATTCTGTAAGCGTAATAGAAGATTTATTTGAAGGTAAGTTGAAGCAATTTGGCTATGAAGTCTTTGGGAATTCTGCAAATCAAACATATAATAGTAAAGTTCCTAATAACTATACTTTAAAAATTGGCGATAAGGTTAACTTATACTTTTGGGGAAGCTCTATAGATGTTTTAACTGCCTCTGGTAGTAGTTCTTTAAGTCCTTTTGTAAAAACAATGGTAGATACACAAGGTAATATATTTGTCCCAAGTATTGGAGTTATAAACGCTAAAGGTAAAACTTTAAAACAGGTGGAAAGTCAAATATACTCAACACTTTCCAAAAGAATATCAAATTTTAGAGTGAGACTAAGTGTTCATGAACCGGGTAATCAAGGGGTGATGGTTCTTGGAAATGTAAAAAAGCCGGGTGTTATTTATATTGATTCTTCTGCTAGTATACTTGATGCACTTAATCTTGCAGGTGGTGCTTTGAAGGAAGGTTCTTTAAGAAATATTAATTATATAAGTAATAAAAAGTCCAGACAAATTGATCTTTATGATATTTTGATAAAAGGTAGTGTTACAGACCTTTCACTTAAAGACGGAGATGTTATTTTTGTTAACCCTATAGGAAATATAATAGCTTTGTCTGAGGGGGTAAAAAAACCTGGTATATATGAATTTGCTGACAATGAGAATTTGGAAGAGTTAATCGGATTTGCCGGGGGGGTATTACCTTCATCAAGTATAGAAAAAATAGAAATAGAAAGATTTGACAATTCAATAAAGCAAAAAGTATTTAAGAACGTTAATATCAATCAATTAGCTCAAATGCAACCTCGTGACGGTGACTTGGTTAAGTTTAAAGAATTGTATAAGATACCTGAAAATATTGTCGTATTAAAAGGAAATGTTAAAAATCCAGGTGGCTATGAATTTAAACCAGGCATGAAATTATCTGATATACTTAGTTCTAGTGATGAAATATTGGTTAATACATTTGTAGCTCAAGCCATAATTACAAGAATTATAAATGCTCAAAAAGATGTTGTTAATATTCCAATTTCTTTAGTTGAATTTTTTAATGGTACGATTGACCCTGATTTAAAGAGAAGAGATGTTATTAGAATATATCCAGGGATTGAGTCAGAAATGGTATTTGTTAAAGGGTGTATTAATAACCCTGGTTCAATACCTTACAGGGAGAATTTAACTTTAGGTAAGATATTTGGAAGTTTGCAATTCAATAGAGATGTAAATAATATAGCTGTAGAAATTAAATCTTTAAGGACGGATAATCCTACTATATCTTTAAAGAGAAAAGTTAAACCTTTGAATCTTGATGAAAATGATAAAAATGTAGAATCATTGAGTGAGTTAAAAGTTAGAGTGGTCTATTTATACGAGTATTTAACCCAGAACTCACAAGAAGAAGTTGTTTTAAAACCCGGGGATTCTATTTTATTTAGACCTTTACTGCCAAAAGAAGCACTAAGAACTGTGGACATAACCGGTTATGTTAAAAATCCAGGTGTTTATAGAGTGCGACCAGGATTAAAGCTTTTAGATGTTATTTCTCAAGCTGGAGGACTTAAGCAAGGGGCTTTTTTAAATGGTTTAGTTTTTACTCGTCCATCCCTTGTGGCTATTCAAAATAGGTTAAATAAAGAAAATTTATTAAGATATCAGGAAGAATTGACTTTAGAGTCAACAAAGTTTAACTCAAAAGATAGCAGAACAGGTATTGCTCAAGAAATGGCTATGCAGGATAGATTTTTAAGGCTATTCTCTCAAGATAAAGAAAAGCTTAAAGGCAGAATTGCTATAAATATTGAAAATAATAAATTGTCTGCTGCTGATAATATTGAAATTAAAGATGGTGACAAGATTCATATTCCAGCTGAACCTGGTTATGTATTATTAGTAGGTGAAGTAAATAATCAATCAGCAATTGCTTATATGTCCAATAAGCCTTTAAAGCATTACTTGAACAAAGCTGGTGGATTGAAAAAAGAAGCTAGAAAAAAACAAATATATATTGTTAAGGCAAATGGTATAACTGTAAAGCCCAGAAAGCTTATGTCTTATAAACTAGGTCAAGGTGATTCTGTTGTTATTCCTAAAAAATATGTTCAAAGGATTAATAAAACAGAATTGGTTAAAGGTCTTGCTGATGGGGCATTTAAGTTGATGAGTATAATCTTTATGATGGATAGATTATAAAAGATAAAGTCAAAGTTTTTTAAGTAAAATAGCCTGTCGGCTATTTAGACAGGTTCTTTTACTTTATACCCTTCCTCAAAACTTTCTTGAATTGCTGAGCAGATATCTTTGGTTATTGATTCAATGTCTTCTAGGTGGCTATGACCATTGATAACAATATCTGCATAATCTTTTGTTGGTTGTATATATTGTGCTCTACGTGCTTCAATTTTATCGAAGATAGCACTTTTATCTTCTTGATTTTGTATTCTATCTTTATTCCTATTATTCCACCTTTTTTGTATTTCTTCTTGTGGTGTATCAATAAAAATTTTAACATCAAAAATATCTTTTATTTTGGGATTTAGTGCAAATATGCTTTCAGCAATGACGCAGTGTGCAGGTTTTTTATTTATTGCATTTGGAGAAGAAGTACATGAATTATAGTCATATTGGGGTATATTAACTTCATTGCCATCTTTTAATGAAATTAAGTCTTTATTCATATCTTCAATGTTAACATTTTCTGGGGAGTTAAGGTCATTTATGTCTTTTAAATATTTAATAATATCATTATCAACTGTTTTGAATTCTTCTGAAGTATCTTTATAATACATATCTCCATTTATAATTGTAATTGGCTTTAGAGTGTTGGCATCAGAGGACTTAAAATTTTCGTTAATTTTTCCAGCTATTATGTTTGTAATCGTAGACTTTCCTGAAGTAGAACCTCCTGTTATACCTATCAATATAGGTTTATTGGGCTGATCAGTTATTTTTGTAGCTACTTCTTTTATAAAATTAGGCTTCACTTCTTTAATTACAGAAATCTTTCTGGATTGATCTTTTTCGATAATTTTATTGAGTTTGTCTTGTAGTGATTCCGCTTTGGAATTGCCAGTAAAATTGATATTAGTTAAGGCAATAGCCTTTAATGCTAATGCCTCTTTAAAAGATAAGACTTTGTTATTTGCTATAGGTGTGATTGTGTTTTTTATAGTTATAGTATTTTTATCTTTTTGTAATCCAGCAAGTTTGATATTTTGATTCTGTTGATGATAATTAATTTTCAACATATATGATTCTCCCTTTTTTTACAAATATTTGCTTACTAATATTAAAAAAGTTTATAAAGGATGTAAATCAGATTTGCCTATTGATTAAGTTAAAATTTACAATTAGCGATTCCTTGTTTTTATAAAGTATTACTCATTGATTCTTGAATTGCGTAATATACTTCACTTACCAGTGACTTGATATCATCGATTTTGCTATGGCCATTAATGATAAGGTCTGCATTATTTTTTGTGGGTTTTACATGATCTTTGTAGCTATCATTTACTTTTTTACTAAAATATTTTATTTTTCATCGTCTTTGCTGTTAGGATTTATTTCTTTTTATCTTTTATAAAAAATAAAAAAAGTAGCTTCTTAATAACTTTATTGTTTTGGTATATGATATAAGAGAATTAGTATTATTAGAGTGGAACATTTTAAATAATTTAAACTTACATTAATTTAACTGGAGCATTATAAAAAGGCATTTTATGAGTGAAGATAATAAAAAACAAAATGATTTTTCTTTTGGCTTTGAGCTTGATGATTTTCAGCAAGAAGCAGTAAATTTTATTGATGAAGGTAAAAGTGTAGTTGTTTGTGCTCCAACAGGTGCAGGAAAAACTGTTATTGCAGAACATGCAATTATTAAGGCTATTCAAGATAATAAAAGAATTTTTTATACAACTCCGTTAAAGGCTCTGAGTAACCAGAAATTTAATGATTTTTCAAAAAAATATAGAGAGGAACGAGTAGGGTTATTAACGGGTGATATAAGTATTAACAGAATGGCTCAAATAGTTGTTATGACTACAGAAGTTTATAGAAACATGTTATATGGAACTTCTTTGGGTAAATTGGAAGAAAACTTAAATAATGTTCAATATGTAGTTTTAGATGAAGTTCATTATATGAACGAAGAACGACGAGGGACAGTTTGGGAAGAGAGTATTATTTATAGTCCTAATAATATACAGTTAATAGCTCTTTCTGCTACTATTGCAAACGCTGATGAGCTTACTAATTGGATAAATACTGTGCATGGTCCTACTAGACTTGTTAATACAGACTTTAGGCCAGTTCCTTTAAGACATTATTATTTTTCTGTAACCCAGGGAAACAAAAAGATTTTACCCCTGTTTTCGCCTGGAGGAAAGTTAAACTCTAAAATTAAAGCATCAAATGCTCACGTAAAAAGAGGGAAAAGGGTCCACAGGACAGAAGTTGCTCAAAATTTAGTAAGTAGTCTTTCTGATAAAAATATGCTCCCTGCTATTTATTTTACATTTAGCAGAAAAGGCTGTGATGAGAATATGGAAGCGTGTTCTAAGTTGAGGCTATTAAATAAGTTTGAAGAAAAAAGATTAATGCAGATTATTGATGAGTATATTTTGGATAATCCATATATAGCCAAGAGTAAATATTTGGAATATTTATACTCAGGGGTTGCAAGTCACCATGCGGGAATGCTTCCTGCTTGGAAAGTTTTGGTGGAAAAGCTTTTTCAGCAGGGCTTGATAAAAGTAGTTTTTGCAACAGAAACCCTTGCAGCAGGAATTAATATGCCAGCTAGATCAACAATTATAAGTTCTATATCAAAACGATCTGATGATGGGCATAGATTACTTACTGCAAGTGAGTTTTTGCAGATGTCTGGTCGTGCAGGGCGAAGAGGAATGGATGAAGAAGGTTTTGTTACCGTAGTTGGCTCTGCTCATGAAACGGCTGAGGAGGTAGCAGAATTAGCATCCTCTACATCTAACCCGCTAGAAAGTCGATTTACTCCAGGGTATTCAATGGTATTAAATCTATTACAACGTTTTAATATGGATGAAACAAGAGAGTTAATATTAAAAAGTTTTGGGTATTTTACCTCTTCAAAAAGGTTAAAACCATTTTATGAAGAGCAGGAACGATTAAAAGATTCTATTTTGGGCATTGAGAACTATAAATGCGTTTATGGACTAACTAATGAAGATGTTAAAACTTATAATAAGCTCAAAAATACTTTTGTTGAGTATAAAAAGATAACAAGCACACTGCGAAAGCAAGCAGCAAAAGCCGGCAGAAAAGATGCGCCAGAGGTTATTGAGTATGACATGAAGACAAAAGACCTTTTGAATAAGTCTAGACAATTTAGGTGTTATACATGTAGAGAGTACAAAAAGCACATAAAAAGCCTTGATGTTTTAACTAGGTTTCATCGTAGATATAGCAACATAACAAAGTTAATAGATTATGAAAAGGATATTTATTGGCAACAGTTTTTAAACTTAATGGAAGTTTTAGAGGAAAAAGGCTTTTTGCATGATAGATATCCGACAGAAGCTGGAGTAATGGCTTCTGCTATAAGGGCTGACAATGAAGTTTATTTATCTGATATTGTTATAAAAGGAGTCTTAGATGACTTATCTCCTTCTGAGTTAGCATCTGTAGTGTGTGCGATATCAACCGAAGATACTAAAAATACACCTTTTAATAAATACTATGTAAGTGGAAAAGTAAGAAAAGCACTAGCTAGATGTGATGGAATAGGTAGAAGTGTAAAGAAGTTGCAAAAGCAATATAATGTAGATGTCCCTATATTAATGAATCCTGTTTTTTCTTCTTTGATTGAAAATTGGGTAATGGGGTGTGAATGGAGTGACTTAACAGAGGGGCTTGATATTGGAGAAGGTGATATTGTAAGAGTATTTAAGCGAACCTCTGATGTTTTGAGGCAGTTAATGATTCTGCCTGGTGTATCAGAGCAAGTAATATCAAATGCGGAGTTGGCTTTTGAATCAATAAATAGAGACCCTATTATTGAGGTTTACTAATAACAGGGTCCAAAAAAATTCAGTATAGTCAGGCCAAAGTGTATTGATTAGAGGTAGAATTTTATTATAGTAATTTTTAATTACTTGCATTTAAAATATTTTAACTTATTGATTTGTCATGATAGTAAAACTATCGAGTTTGTGCTTAAATTATCTATGCAACGCATCAATTATTTAATTGATTAAACTTTTCAGAATATGGTTTACGTTTATTATTATAAACATGATTAAATACTCTGAATTTTATTTTAAAATTTCTGAATGCTAAGATGGGGTCTAGTTGGGCTTATATATATTAAAACAATTTTTTCATGAAAAAATTGACAAAAAAGAAAGGTTTTAGATGGAAAAGTTTACAGGCTTTATTGGTATTTTTATAATTTTGGGCTTAGCCTTTTTGCTCTCTAATAACAGGAAAGCTATAAACTATAAACTTGTAGTAACAGGATTGTTACTGCAAAGTATACTAGCAATTTTTATTTTAAAAGTACCGTTGGGACAGCTAATTTTTAAGAAGTTAGCTGATTTTATTAATCTTATTTTGGATTTTTCTGATAAGGGGTCAGAATTTGTTTTTGGGCCGTTAATGCAAAAAGAATTATTAGTTAAAGCTTTTGGTGAAGGTAATGACTTTGTGTTTATATTTAAGGTATTGCCTACAATTGTTTTTATTACTTCATTGGTTAGTATTTTATATCATTATGGGGTTATTCAAAAACTAATCAGTGTTGTTGCCAAGATCGTACACAGGCTGATGCATGTAAGCGGAAGTGAAGCTCTTTCTAATATATCAAGTGTTTTTGTTGGTCAGGTTGAAGCTCAAATACTTATAAAGCATTATGTCCCTACTATGACAAAGTCAGAGCTATTGGCTTCTATGTCTGGTAGCTTGGCATGTATTGCTGGTGGTGTAATGGCTGTATACATAGGATTGGGAATACCTGCTGAGTATTTGTTGACAGCAAGTGCTATGGCTATACCCGGGGCCTTGGTTATATCAAAAATAGTTTACCCTGAGACTGAAGAATCTAAAACAAAAGACTCTATTACCTTGGACGTTGAAAAAAACACTGTGAATTTTGTAGATGCGATTGCACATGGAGCAAGTGAAGGGTTGAAAATATCACTAAATGTAGTTGCAATGATAATTTCTTTTATTGCTATTGTGAAAATGGTTGATTATTTTATTGGGTTCACTGGTACTGTTTTTGCAAATATGGGAATTTCATTAGGATTTATTGGACTTGATATAAATAGTTTAAGTTTGAAAGATATATTTGGTTCTATATTTTCTTTAGTTGCCTGGACAATGGGTGTACCTTGGGCAGATGCTCATACTGTGGGCTCTTTAATGGGAACGAAGTTAGTTATAAATGAATTTGTAGCATACTTAGATTTAATGCCTATTATTAGTGGTTCAACTAATGTTTTACTTTCTGATAAGTCTATTTTGATTTCAACATTTGCTTTGTGCGGATTTGCAAACTTTGGATCTGTTGCGGTTCTTGTTGGTGGTATTGGTCAGTTGGCTCCAAATAGAAGGCAAGATATTGCAAGGTTAGGCTTTAAAGCTCTTATTTGCGGGACTATGGCATCTTATTTGTCAGCAACAATCGCAGGAATATTAGGGTCTTTTTAACGGATTTAATGTAAACAACTATATTAAGAGAAAGTTAACTATATCCTGTCTTGCTAAAAAAAATACAAGAATAAAGGCTTATTTATGGACTGTACCGTTTCAGTTTTAACTAGATAGCTTCTAATATTTAAGCTCTTATTGTAAAAACATATATGACTATTGGTTAATACAAAAAAAACTTCTTGTTGGGTGAAACAAGAAGGGAATTAAGGATTTTAGCAAGTGTGTAGGTAGTATATATAATATGGTTTTATTGGAGTTTTGTTGTATCTTATGTATATATAAAGTTATTTACTTTAAAAAAATTGCTTAATTTAAAAAAAAATTTTGATTAGTGCTTTCTAATTTTTAATAAAAAAATGGTGATGTATTTAACAACATCACCTGTTTGGTATTTTCCGCCTTTGTGTTTGCCTTATGGTCTCTTCTTCCAATATTTAATTAAATATTTTTAGATAATTATATCATTATGCTAAGTCTTGTTCCTGTTGTTGAACCAAATGTCGATCTATTATCTACGATTTTAACAATTGTTTCTAAATTCTCTCTTAATCTTTTAGCATCTTTATTTAAGTGTTCGACTTTATTTTTTTTGCCACTATCAACCAAGCTTGTAAGCTTATTGATTGCTTTTTCTAATATCTTATTCTCGTTATTATCATCCCTGTGGGCAAATGGTTTTAATGGGTAACCAACCGGTGTGTATCCAAAACCTATATTCTTTTTAGGTTGGCTTAAAGGGGAATTATTATTTGTTTTGTTTATATTATAATTGAATTTATTATTATCTATATTGTTTATATTATTCATCATTATTACTTTCCTCCAGTTACTGGAATTTTCATATTGGTATTATTAATTGCTTCGTTGTTTTTTGTAGTTTTCTCTGTTTTTTATTAGACATTAGTGACCTCTTTTTTAATAGTGTTTTATTTACACTTTATCTTGCTATTATTAAGTATTATGCAAAATGTGATTTTTGTCAACCCTTTTAAAAAAAAATTATTTTTATGTTTTTGTATACCTTGCTATAGCTGCTTATTAGAGGTTATAAAGTTTTTATAAAATTAGTTACGGTGTCAAAAAAAATATAAAGTGATAGTGATAAAATTAGGGAAATATATTTGTAAGATATATTTGTTTTTATTTTTAGTCTAACTGATTTAAATTAGTTTTTTATTAGTTTATTCAAAAAAATTTTATTTATGTTTTTATTATATGTAAAATATATAATAAAGGCTCTTTTTCTACTTTTTTGGAAAATACATTTCTATATAATGATATGTTAATAACCTATTAAATTATTTTAAAATGTTTTTTGTATTTTGCCGGGTTAGAAATAGATTAAGCGATAGTATAGATAGGTAATTCAATCCAATATGCTTTTTATTTATTTTAAGAATAAGCCGCGCTGGTTAGCTTAAAGTCTATCTTTTGAAAGTTTATTTTGGATTGATAAGGATTTGCTAGATGATAATAAAAAAAATTATAATAATCTTTTTTATTTATAGTTTTTTTGTTTTTATACCTTCGACATTTGCGCAAATATCTAAATTGCTTTTTTTAAGCCAAGTTATTCAATCAGCAATCAGTAATAATTCTGAAATATTATCAGAAAGTTCTCGTTTGGATGTAAGTCGCGCTGAAATACTCTCAGCATCTGTGCTGGAAAATCCATTTTTTACATTTGATAGCAACCTTGTAGAAAATAGTTTTGATTTTGGAGTACAGAGGATATTTGAAACAGGCGGATTGAAAGATAAAAGGGTAGATATAGCAACAACCAGGCATAAACTGGATTTAATAAATTTAGAATTGAAAAAGTTCGAATTAAAAAATAAGGTAAGAGCAGCTTACACAAAACATTATGTGAATCAGGAAAAATTAAAAAATTTTCGAGAATTATTGGGCTTTGTAAAAAATTTGCTTAAAAAAAAGGATATAAAAGATGTAATAAGATTCCAAGGGGAAGTTGTTTTATTAGAAATAGAACATAATATAGATAAAGCTGAACTGACAATCAGTCAATCTGATATGAATCTGGAAAAATTAATAGGGAAATCAATAGTAGAAAAGGATTTAAGTCTTCATCCTCCAGATTCAGTGCCAGCGGCTTTAAAGCCTTTTGTCAACAAAAATTTTAGTAACCTTGAATATATACCAGTTCAATATATAAAAGCTTTTGCTTTAAGAAATAGACTTGAATTTAAGAAAATGCTAGAATTTATTAAGCTTTCAGAAAATCAAAAAAGATTAGCCCTTGCTAAAAGGTGGCCATTGGTTTTATTAGAGGTAGGAGCAACGGTTAATTTTAATGAAAAAAAATCAAGACCTTTTTTTTCTGCAAACATTGAGCTCCCTTTGCTGGATAGGGATGAAGCTGAAATAGCAGCTGCAGATGCAAAAAAAGATCACTATAAAAAAACGTTAGAAATATTAAGAAGTAAAATTGATATAGAAGTTCAAGATGCATACCAAACATTTAAGCTTAGTAAAAAGAGATTTGATCGATTTGAGCATTCTATTAAGCCAGAAGCAATAAGACACATAGAAAAATTAAGAGAAGAATATGACAATGAAGATATTTCCTTGATAGATAGGATAGGGGTAGAAAAATCAGTCTTGGAAATTTTGAATACATATTATGATGCATTGATTGATTATCAAACTTCCATAATTGAACTTGATAAGGCAGTAGGAGTATTTAAGCTTTCTCCTTTATCAAAAAATGCTTTATATAATAGAGTCCCCGCTTTGAATAATCCAGGACAATAATAAATAAAAAAGTAAAAAAGAAAGAAGATGTCTGTGATATATACTTATTATGTAAAGATATTGTAATAAATTATATTAAAAATGAAATCAAGGTTTTTTTTTTGTTTTTATATATGTGGGTGAAACAAAGGAAAATTAAGTAAAGTGTAATAAAGCTAAGTGTGTAGGTAATAATAAAGAATTTTAATAATAATCTTCCTTAAACTAAACTGACTCTTTTTTAAACTGGTAATGTACTAATAGTGCGGGTTCTTCGAAAAAGAACCTTTTTTTTTGCCAAAATTTCAATATTTAAATAATTTAAAATGGAAAACCCGGGACAGCCAATTTAACCCCTTCAATTATATGTTCATAACCCTCTATATTCATAATATCTTTTGAACAGGTTATTTGGACTGGCATGTTTTTTTCAGCTTTTTTATAAGAAATTTTAACATTAAAAGCTTTTTCAAATACAGCCTGAGGGGCAGAAATAGAAAGAGTTAGGCCTTTAGCCTCAATTTTAAACCCTTGTTCTTGCAGTAGTTCAATTGCTTTGCTGATAGTTTCATCGCTAGCAAAATAGGGTTCTGGATTTGATATAGGATTAGTGCTATTTAAAAGCGAATGGCCAGACTTTGATTTTAAATAAACATTTGCCATTATAATATTATTCTTTTCATTCATTATTATTTTTCCTTTTATTTTAATTATAAAAAACAGGAGGAGAAGTATCACTCCCCTCCCGCTTTTTTTCTATATATAATTCTATGATCTTTATCTTTTAGAATCACCAATGCAAAAAGCACAGTTGTCAAAACCTTGCTTGTGTCCACGATCAATATCACCAAATGGTATTTTATTATAAGCACTCATTCTATCAATCCAAGAGCATCCTTTACGGTGAAGCTCGCGACTGTTTCTGTTTCCAATAAATGCAAAGTGAGAAACCCTAACAACAGTTGTGTACCTTCCAACATTTGCACCATCAATGTAAAGTGTTGAAACTATCGGATAATCTCCATCAGGCGTTCCTTCTGGCACAGAGTAATAAACCGTTACTTTTGATTTTTCATTAGATTTAATATTCATATCATCAATTATAGCGGTTCCTCCTAAGTGATTAAGAGTAGAATATAAAGAAGATTCATTTGTAATAGATAAGTTACTTAAGCTTGCACTATCTATTAATCTTTTTACTGTTTTTACCATTATACTAGAACCAGCTGGTAGACTTGAAACATCAATGTGTAAGTCTGCCTGATGTCCAGATCCGCTAGGTCCTTCTATATAGAAACTATGGTTTGATGAGCCACCAGGAATAATATCGTTAATTCTAATGTTTTTCCAGGCTACGTTATTTTTGTTACGCACCATATTTACAAAATCTGTATCTGATGTAATTGTGGTAAGATCAGGTGCAGGGTCACTAGCGCTATCTAATATAGATATTAAGCAGAAATGACCAGTTGATGTAATATCAGCATCAGACCATACAATAGGCCCTACTACTTTAAATTCTCCAGGTTCAAGATCTTCTACTGTAACTTGACCAATATTTGTCCAGCTTGCAGGATTAGCAAACATTCCTGGATCAGTAAAGTAAACAGTTGCAGTACAATCTCCTGTTACGGTCCCTCTATTTTGTATACGTAAATATACATAGTTATCTTGACCATCTTCTGCTTCATCACTTAGATCATGACGATATTTAACAGTCATTCCAAGCTCATCTTGAGGGTTCAAAACTGGTTCATTTCTTACAATAATATCAGGACTAGTATATAAACGACTTGCAGTAACAGGCTCTGTTCCATTATCTAAAATACTATCTCTTATATAACAATTAAACTGAGTTGCATTTAAATAATTAACCGCTGCATCTGCGTCTACTAATCCAAATCCTGTTGCCGCGTCCCATCCATCAGCTGCTGTATCAGGACCAGCACTGTTTGTACTTCCTGTTTGAATGTCAAAAGCAGAATTCTGGAGAATATTTTTAATAGCATTTGGTGTTAAGTTAGGATATTTTTCTAATAATAAGGCAGCAACACCTGCTGTTTGCGGAGCAGATGCAGAGGTTCCACTGCACGCACACCATCCGTCATTAGATCCGGTATTATCTCCGCTTGGGAATGCTGAACTTGATAGATCCACATCCATACTGTTACCTGGTTCAGTCGGAAGCATAATTAAAACTCCTCTTGGAGTTTCGCCAACTAAACCTACAACATCAGGGCAATGTCTTTGTGGATTTGTAAACATAAAACTGTCAAAACTACTGGAGTAATTAGAAGCTCTAAATCCTCCCCCATCTATAGGGTATGCTCCACCAACTGAAATCAAATCAGGAGTTGAAACAACCTTAGGATACCAAGAGCCTGGATTATCTGTATGGCCATTACCCGCTGAGAATATAACTGTAATTCCATTAGATACAGCGCTTACAATTTCAAGATGCAATAAGTTATCATAGCTACCGGTTCCCCAGCTGCAAGTAATGATATCAGGGGTTTGATGTTGCACTGCAGCTTGGAACCCTGCTAGAGGGAAGTTAAGCCATGCTCCATTAGAATATTTTACAAAGGATAAAGTTGCACCTGGAGCAACGCCAAGAATGTTTGCTGCTTCAGCTGTACCATGTCCATATTCATCTCTATTTACATCTAGTCCGCCGACAGCTCTTATATCATCAAAAGTATAGCTGTTAGATAAATAATGAGGATGAAGGCAACTGTAAACTATTTCAACACTTGTAGATCCGCTAGGTAGCTCAGATCCAAGAGTTATTATATTGTCACTAAAGCTTCCACCTGTAAAATAGTTAGTTCCCAAATGTGTTGGGTCTGAAGAAAGCCATACCCCATATACATGTCTAACAGTGTGGTCTGTGTCTACATGAGTTGAGTCCGTTGATGTATGGTTTTCTCTAACACGTGTAATAATACCAGTGTCAACCATAGATATACGCACACCATTGCCTGTATATCCAGCTGCATGAACTGTATCTGCGTTGAGTAGCCTTGGTACATCATTAATGGTTTCAATAAAATAATAAGGTGGAGTTGGGGTTGGATGGGTTGAATCATGAAAAGGAATTCCTGGTATTGCAAGCTTTATAGCTTCTGCATAAGGAGAGACCTTATCATTTAATAGGTTATGGTTTATAGCTTCGTTAAATAGAATTTTTTGTCTTGCCCTTCCTGGAGCCTGAAAGGTAGCTTCTCTTTTATCTACTTTTGTTCTAAAAGATGTTTCAAATAATTCTCTAGGGCCAGAAAAAGAAACTCCTACGTCTGTTTGTGATTCTATTTCAAAACCTTCTTGTTTTAAAATGTCAATCAGATTCTCTTGGCTATTTGATTTGGGTCTAAAATCATCAAGTTTGTTAAATGAAAATTTGTCAAAATCATCAAAAAGTGACATTCCACTTCTTGTTTTAAAGGCAACTGATGCCATTACTTTTTCATTAGTCATGGTGCTAACTCCTCTATCACTTAATATAATCAATCAAAATAAGTATTAGTTCAGAAATAATACTTATTTTTTTTAAGATATTTATTTGTTTTTTTTATGTTATAACCTGCTACTAGCACACTCATATATTTATATGATTTTTATAAGATACATATAATCTTTTGTCAAATCTAATTAATAAGATATTTACTTAAATTTATTATTTTTATTTTGCTCTATTTAATGAGAGTTTTATTATAAAGTTATTTTTTTGAATTATTTTTATAAAAGAAAGCTAGTTTAAGCTGAATTTTTTATTCATTTGTACTGAAACTTATGATATGATTTTTGTAGATTAAATAGCTGTAGAGGAAAGAAATATGACAGATAATCGTCGTTGGTATGATAAAGACCCTTCATTAAAAGAAGCATTGGAGTTGCTGAGTTTATCTTCAAAAGATGATAAAGATCAAGCGGCACAGTTTATTCAAAAGATGCAAGATCAAGTTGCAGCAGACGTCATCGAATCTGTCTATGAAACAATGAATACATATTGTGAAAAAGGAAATAGATGGTACGATCAAGATCCTTTTATAATGAAAGCAATAGAATTATTAAGAGTTGCACCACCCCATGTACAAAGGGCTGCTGCTAAAAAATTAATAAAAGCTTTATCTAAAGATGATATAGAAAGCTTAGGCGTTGAAAGTCTAAATCTTGAAGAAGAATAAAAGAGTATAATATGGTTAATCAAAAACTAACAGATGTTCAAAGTTTAAAAGATAATAGAGGAATCGACATACAAAAAGTTGGAGTTAAGAATGTAGAGGTTCCTCTTAATATATTAAGAAAAAATGATAAAGCTCAGATCGTAAGCGCAAAAGCTACAATGAGTGTATGTTTGCCTGCTAAATATAAAGGTACGCACATGTCTCGCTTTGTTGAAATACTTTGTGAGTGGAGTCAAAAAAAAATACTGGGTGATGATATAAAGGCTTTTCTCGAGGATACCAGAGAAAAACTTGGTGCTAAAAGTGCCGAGGTTGCTTTTGTTTTTACTTACTTTATATCTAAATCTTCACCGATAAGCAACCTTGTTAGCCAAATGGGTTATGAATGCTCATTTGAAGGCTATTTGGATGGAAATGATGATTATAAGTTTATTTTAGGAGTCAGTGTCCCGGTTACAACACTTTGTCCTTGCAGTAAAGAAATTTCTGATTATGGGGCGCATAACCAAAGAACAATAATTAAAGCAAAAATAAGCTATCAGGAATATAATATAATTTGGCTGGAAGATTTGATAGACTTACTAGAAAGTTGTGGAAGCAGTAAAGTTTATCCTTTATTAAAAAGAGAAGATGAAAAATTTGTAACTGAATATGCTTATAATAATCCTAAATTTGTAGAAGATGTGTTGAGGGAAACAATTTCAAAATTAAGGGATATTCCAGAAATTGAATGGTTTGAAATTGATTGTGAGTCTTTTGAAAGCATTCACAATCACTCAGCTTGGGCATACCAACAAGAGTTTGTGAGTAGTTAAAAGTTTTTTTAAAATAAAATAATTATTTTTATTTTTTGGGCAATTTAGAAATTGTTTTTGTTTTTATAATATTGTGAGATAAGTGAGAGCCAAAGTGGGTATAATTATTATTTAATTTGTGTTCAAAAAATGTAAAATTTAAATAATTATCCAACTGTAACATTTTTAAGCTTTTATTTATTTTTTGTAAAGATGAGGTAGTTTTAAAAGGTGTAGGAGGTACACAAATGGCAGTATCAGGTATGAATTCTGGACGTACTTACTCTGGAGAGGTTATGGATTTTTTAAAAGGAGGATTTAAGGATAAAAAAGCTTTGTTTGGTCAGGCGAAAGATTTTATAGCGTTAAAAGATACAGATAAAAATGGAACGATTTCAAAGGAGGAAGCCTTATTTAAAACTAAAGGCAAGATGCAACATGATATAGAAAAAATGTTTAAAAGAGTTGACCTGGATAAAGATGGTGAGCTTGATTATAAAGAGCTGGCATCCTTCAAGTTTTCGGCAGATGTAGATAGAAATAATAATGTTACTAATAAAGAAGCGACAAATGCTTATGATGTTTCGATTGATGGTAAAGAAGGCTTTGTTAAAAATATATTAAGAAGTGCTTATACTCTTTTGGATTTAGGCTCTTAGTTTTTTATTAAATATCACAAGGTATTAAATAATTAGCATAAAGTAATTACTTTTATATATCTTAAGGTAAAAAGCTATAATATTAGTAAGTATTCAAGTTACCATTAATAAGATTTATTAGGAAATAAAACTATAGATATAAAAATTCATCCCCTTTGAGATACAAATCAAAGGGGATTAGTCATATGGTATTCAGTTTGGCAATTTAGAAGTTTATTTTGTTTTTATAATATTGTAAGGTAGTGAGGATTAAATATGGTATAATTGGTATTCAGCTTGTGTATTAAAGAAAATAAATAATAAGTAAAGTTAGTAAGCTTGAAATATTTTTAAGCTTTTTTTTATTAATTTTGCATATATTTGACTTTTAAAAAGTGAATCTTAATAGATAGGAGTTTTTAGTATGTTAACTGGTATTTCTTTGGATAAAGGTAGGATACAAAAAGCATTCAAGGTCGTTGAAAATAATTTTGATTATTTTGACACAGTAGGAGGAGGAGAAGAGGATAGTGTATTTAATCTTTCTAGTATAGCAGTTGCAGCAATAGATGAAAATGCAGATAAAAGTATTAAAGAAGCTGCAATGATTCTCTTAAGTAATCAGTACTTTTTAAACTCTTTCCTGAATGAAAAAAAAGAAAAATATCCTATAAAAGAAGATGTAGAGGGGATGTTAGACTTATATTTGACTGATTGGTATTTTAATATTTCAGATGAAGAGGACGGTAAGCGAGACGGTAAAATTCATAAGTCTGTTATGCCCAAGAATCCATTTAATAGTGCTACTTCTAACGATGATGTCTACAAGGGGGGGGGCTTTTCTCAAGAAATGCTTGATGATATAAGCAAGGATGATGATTATATAACAAAAGATGAATTGTTAATGTTTGAAAAATCATTGAGAGGGTTTAGTAAACATGACATCGAAAATTTTGATAAGTCGTTCTCTAAACATATTAGTGATGGAAAAGTGGAAAGTTTAATAGGATATAACCATTTTGCAACGGCACTAGTTGCTCTTAATGATAAGTCTATAGGTAAAAAAATTATTAAGGAATCTATAAAAAGAGGTGAAGGAGGATTTTATGTTACTTTTAAAGGAGCTCCTGAAAAAATTTATTATGTTTCTGATTTGGAACTTGGTGTTGGAAATTCAAATGCTAGAGCAGATATAGATGCAAGGATTCTTGGATTTGCAGCTAATCAATGGAGTGAGGACTTTCATTATAAAAGTTTGGAAGATTTAATGAAAAGCCTACCTCGAGAACATGCTATAGGAGTATTATTTAAGCTCTTATCAGGTGTTAATAATCCATATGCTTTAAATATGTAAAACTAAAAATAACCTTGATTCTTTAGACCTGGAGCTTGTTTTTAAGAAAAAACAGAAAAAGATTAAAAAACATGGTTGACAGAGAGAATTATTCTGTATATATTATTAATTACTGACCAGCACTCGAGACGAAGATATCAAGTAAAG
>JANQFW010000062.1 GCA_028277625.1 Candidatus Gastranaerophilales bacterium
GAACGCGACAGAGAAGAAAGAATGTACAAAGCTAAGAGGCGTAAACAGAGAAAAATTAATGCCGTAGAGCAAAACAAATTTATAGAGCAAGCTTGGGAAGAAGCAAAGCAAGAGGTAAAAGAACATGCTCTGCATATCAATGCATGGGACCGATTAGACAATTTTAAGTTGGGCAAGTATAAACTCGTAAAAACCAGCTCCCGTTTAGAACCGGAGAATTTAAAGAATTTCAAAGAAACACCGACTGTTGCAAAGGTGGCTGATGCTGCTCCAGCAGGCGATACTAGTGTTTTAAAAGATGAAAATAATCAAATAAATAATAATATAATAGATATACATAGCAATAAAAAAGAAGAATTAAATAAGAAAAAACCTCATTATTAGAGTTGTTGATTTAAAAAACTTAAGTAACAAACTTTTTGCACAGCAAAGGGGGTTTTAGCCTTGCATTTTTATACATTAAGGGTACTGCTACCCACTTACTCATTAAACACATTATTTTTTATATAATATAATGATAAATAATAGAGAGTTAATCGAGTAGTTATTAAGGAGAAAAAATGAAGAGGATTTTTAAATACAATACTCCGTTGGACGACAGTACACTATACACAAGAAGCGCAGATAAAGAACACCCCTTAGAAAAAGGTGAATACCCGGAAGAAATAAACTATACAAGAATAGATATAATGGAATTTGTCATCAATTATAGAGCTAAATATGAGCATATTTCAGCCTATGGGCTTACACAGTTAAAAAGAATGAAAATGGATAAATTAGCAGAACTAGCCAATAGCGTAGAGCTTTAATAAAATTTTTTCTTTATTAAGTTTAAGTAGTACCAAAAAAATCACCTTTTATAACTGAGGTGATTTTTTGTATGTATATAATTATTAGATAGAAAATAGATTTAAAAATTTAAAGTAATTATCTTACACTTGAACTGTATTTGCTGAAATGACTTACAGATTTTTTAGCATCAAAATCTCTAAAAGAGGAATGTAAATGTCTAGAGCTTGATCTGCTGTGTAGGTTATAGCTAAAATTCGATAAATGTTGCCCAAAGCTTGGTAGTACCGCTAAATCCATATCTCTTGGAATCTTAAAAGCCATATCAAGGTTAGCCCTTCTCTTTTGATCTTTACGCCTTTTAGCTATACCGTTTACTCTTTTATCTTGCACGCTAATGTTATTTCTGCTCAAATAGCCGGGTGTTGCTTCTGCTTCCACAGCGCATACTTTTCTAACTATTTGTTCAGCTTGCTTTACAAGTGATAAGCTAGACATATCAACAGACTTTGTAGTAGTAGCAGCCGTAGCAGTTGTTTTCACAGGCTCCTGTGCTTTAGATGTTTCTTTAGGTATTTCTTTTACAAGCACCGGCTCGTGAACTTTTGGTTTCTCAGCTTTAGGCTCCACAAAGAAAGTGATATTAAAAGGATTCACTTTTTCTTTTTTACTAAGGCTGTCTACACCTGCAGCAAAGTTAAGCCCTAAATCAATAAACCCATCAAACTTTTTGTCCTGATGTTCTAATGCTTGAGCATACAATTTTAGGGTGTTGTTTTTAAACATATTCTCTTCAATACTAATGCACCTTTTACCTTCACCAATTAGGGTTTTTGCTTTAGTATCTTCTTGAGGGAATAGTTTAATTTTTTCAGCATCCTTTTCTTTCAACTCAAGCATAAGCTTAATGTTTTCAGGGTAGTTACTAGGTCCAAACTTGCGAATATTAACTTCGCCTAAGCCTTTTGCTTGTGTAGCACCGCCTGAAGAATCTGTTTTAGTATCATAATTCAATAATACAGCGTGGTCTTCGGCACTTTGGCCTTTATTCAAATCTGCATTAAGATCAAATCTATATGCAGTAAAATTATAGTTAATCTTGCTTTTTCCTAATTTTAAACCAAGCTCAATATCACCTAACTGAGAGCTCTCTACTTTAGGTATTATTTTAAGCTCAACATTTTGTTCTTTATTAACTGGTACAGTAACAGTCTCATTATTGTCTACAGTCATTACAGTTTTATTGTTTTCTACAACGCAAGCTTCTAATTCAATTTCGCTGTTTAAGTTTATTTTAAAAGTTACAAAGCGCTTTTTTATTTTTTTCTGATTAACAATTTCAGAAAGATTAATTTTATAATCTTGGTTTACTAGTATAACCTCTTTTTTACTTTTAGGGTCTTTTGCGCTAGACTTTTTAGCCTTTTGTTGACCTTCAAAGAACTCCTTACAAGCTCTTTTTTTCTCATTGTAAAACTCCAAAAATTTTTTCATTTTCTCTCACCTTTCTATTCTATTTTCTACAACTTATAGTTTAATTGCTATATTTATATGTTTATTATTATTTAATCTCGCAATTTCAATGAACTTAATATTATTATTGTCATTTTTACACATTTCGCATATACACCATTTAATGTATCAAGGTCTTCATGTGTTGTTAATACTATCCCTTAATCCATGCTGAGTGCATGTTTAGGGCTATATTTAAATTCATGTTTTTTCGTTAAGTTTTGTTAATAAAGTTTATAAAGTAAAAAACACAAAATCCTAAGATTAACGCTTATCATGAGGATTGCGAATTTTGTCAAATATTTTTTAACCATAAACCTTGTTTTCATGTTTTAAATAGCGTCTAAAACATAGTCTGCATGGTTTTATTTTACTTTTTAGCTATTAATTATCTTATGCTAAATACTACAATTATTATCTAGCGTTATAATTACTTACAGAGAACATTTAGAGCTTTTATTTATACAAAAAGCCTTACAGTCTAATCATATTTAGCCATATAAACTATACTAATCCAAATGTGGCAACTTTAGCATATATTTACGATTATTGATGTAGTTAAAACTATCATTATTCATTCGAGAATATTAGACGTGCTGTTGCTTGCCCAAAGAAAAGTATTATTGATAAACAGTATAATTGTATTATAATAAGCTCGTTGGTTACTTAAAAATAAGTAGAGAAAGATCCTTAGGTTCTTTTATATTTAGGCTTAAAACTTTAGTGTTTTTTTCCGATAATATACTTATAAGATCTTTTAGATTATTTATACTACTTATTAATTAGACGTTACTCACTCTTTTCAGAGTATAGCTTATTTTATTAGTTATAATACAATTGAATAATCTGAAAAGGATTTTAGATGAAATAATAGGAGTAATAATTTTATGAACTTGCCAAATAAACGAGCAGCAGAACTTTTAGGCAAAGATAAGTTTAAATCTGAAAAAGCAGCTAGTAAAATTATCAATGATACAGACTTGGATGCTTGGAGATGTATTATAGATAATGCCGAGTTTATCTTTAGCTATATTAAAGAAAAAGCTGGTAGAAAGCTTGCTTTTGCAATAAATAAAAATAATTATAATAATGTTTTTGAATTCTTTAAGTACTATGCGGAAGAGCTGGATTATTTTCTTGTTGAGCCTCTTACAAAAGTTGATATAGACCAAGTTAAGCCTAAAATGCTCGAATTATTAAGCGCAGGTTCTGTTGAAGAAAAAGCTTATGCGGTTAAATACCTAGGTTTAATAAATGATACAGACAATGCAAAATTAATTTTTGAACAATATAAAGAATCTTTTGAACCGTTAAAGGTAAATGTAGCAGAAGCTCTATCATCCTTGGAAGATAAAGAATCTTATTCATTATTTATAGAACAGCTCAAATCAGAAGATGATTGGGAAAAAGTAGATGCAGCACAGTTTTTATCAGTATATGGCAACGCTGAAGCTATAAAGCCTATGCTAGAATCAATGTCAAACAGTGATATGGCAGAAAATATTGCAGGAGAAATCTGCTCTTTAGTTAATCTTTCAGAATTATTTGATGGTGAAGATAAACAAGTTCAAGAACTATCTTTAGAAGCTTTTGATAATATACTCTCTGGGATTCCAGAAGTTTGGGACGTCAGTGCATTGCTGGGCTTTAAGGTTTATGACTGCATTAATAAAATCATAGAACTAAGCCAGGATGATGTAAGCTTTGAAGGTCAATATGCTTTGCTTTTATTAAAAATGAAAAGTAAAGCAGAGTTATTTGTCGAGAACTCTCAATACACATTTGATGCGGATAAAGATGCATTGAAAGAATTAGAAGAGATTCATAATTTGCTAAATAGCCTAGGCGAAGAATTTTGGGCAATGCAGTCAGAAAACTTATATGAAGAACTATCTTGTAGCTCTTTAAAAAGAAAAAAATCCGCAATTGCACTTATTGCAGAACTAAAACAAGATGCAGCGGCTGAGCATTTATTACCAATGCTGGAAAAAGAAACAAATGAAATTCTTTTATGCGAGATTATCTCAGCTATTGATAAGCTAGGACAAACATCCAAAATTAACAATATAGATGAAGTACTGGGCAAAATAAAAGATCCTAACTTGCTTGCAATATCAAAAAGCAGCTTATCTCTAACATAAGAATAAAATAATAAGTTTTTGAATAAAAAAAGCAGCCCTCTTTTAAATAAGTCGGCTGTTTATCTTATTATGTGTCGATATAATTTATATAATTAATAGGTTTATCACTTGCAAATATTATATTATTTACAATATAATATTCAAGGTTTTGAAGAAAATTTTAATATATTCATCTCATCAATTAATATTTTTTTACTCAAGTACAAAAAACAAAGGGGATAGAAGGTATAATGAAGAAAATTTTAATATTAAATGCAAACCCCGACGAAGACAGCTTATGCAATGCCCTTGCCTACAAGTACCTAGAAGGGGCTAAAAAGTCAGACTATAAAATTAAAATAGTTAACCTAAGAGAACTTGATTTTGATCCAATACTTCATCACGGGTATAATAAAGTACAAGAACTGGAAGATGATCTAAAAGAACAACAAGAATTAATCAAATGGTGCGAACACCTTGTTATAGTTGCTCCATTATGGTGGGGTAGTGTGCCTGCATTATTAAAAGGATACTTTGACAGAGTTTTATTGCCTGGATTCGCTTTTAAATTTAAACCTGACGGCAAAGGTTGGGATAAATTATTAACAGGCAGATCTTCTACTGTTATTTATACACAAGGAGCACCATTTTTCTTTTCATTTTTATTTATGGGTGATGCTTTTTGGAAGATACTTAATAAAGCAGTCTTAGATTTTTGTGGTTTTAAGCCGGTTAAAAGATTTGCTTTAGGTGGAGCTTCTAAAGCCAGTGAGAAAAAAAGAGAAGAGTGGCTTGAAAAAGCATACTTTTTAGGTTTAAAAGGATATTAGCATTTAAGTATTATTATAAATTATTGACATAATCGATATATTGGCTAATATTAAACTTTAGCTTTAATCTGTCATGGCTCATATATCGAACTTTTCCTGTAACAGGCCTATCCGCCCAAGCCCTATCGTGAACACCACCAATGCTCCAGGCCGCTCCAACATAGCCATTAGGGTCACGCCCATCTAGCTCATACTTATTGTTCAAGTTATTTGCCCATTCAATAGCAAGCTCAGGTGATAGAGACCATTCTAGTATTTTTTTTGCCCAGTACATTCTTAAATAGCCGTGCATCTTGTTTTTTCTGACCATTTCTAATTGTGCAGCATTCCACAGCTTGTCATGCGTATTTGCAGTCTCTAGTTCTTCCAGTGTGTAGATATATTGCCTAAAATCTTCCTTATGCTTGATTAAACTGTCTTTTGCCCAGGCTGGAAATCCATCAAAGTTGTCATAATTTGGATTATAATAACAGAAGTTATCTGATAACTCTCTTCTGATAATTAACTGTTCGAGAAAAGCATCTTTTGAGTTATGTTGAGATTTTGATACTTCTAAAGCTACTCTTTGCGCAGATATTTGACCAAAATGCAAGTACGGCGACAAGTTTGATGTAGCATCCACGTTTGGATTATTTCTTAATTCATCATAATCTTTTAGCTTATAATCAATGAATTGGTCTAAATTTTCTTTTGCGGCTTTAGAACCTGATTTTAGCCATTTTATTTTTTCTTCTTTTGATATATTTAAAATTTTAATAGTTTTATCCCAGTCATTAATTATAAAGTCTGTCTCTGTATTTAAATAATGCTTATCTAGCTCTGGTATTGATGTTAAGAACTCAGGTAAAAGCTTATTAATTTTTGGTCTTATTGTATAGGCAGCATATTCTTGTTTTTGCGAAGTTATCCAACAAGGTACTATGTTATGCGCGTCTACCTGATGAATATTTATATCAAGCTTGTCTGTTATGTCTTTCTGCCATTGTTGATATATTTTTAATGGATTGAAGTCTATAACAAGAGTGCTAGTTTTATTCTTGTTGATTATTTCTGGTATATTTTTTACAGGATCACCAGTTAATAAAATAAAAGGTATATTTATCTCTTTTAAGTCTTTTTCAACTTCTTTTAGTCCATCCAGCATAAAGTTATAATGCTTAGAATTTGCATCAAGATAGCTTTTAACAATATTAAAAACAATATAAAGCTTGCATTGATTCTTTATTGCAGTATCCTGAGCATACAATAACGCCCAATTATCTTTAACTCTTTGATCTCTGCTCATCCAATAACAAACAGAGTTTGTTATATTTTGTGTTTGCTTTAAAAATTGAGCCCGTTTTAAGTCCATTTGATTTACTCCTGATACTGCCACTGTTTATTACTAATTAATTTATTACTAAATTTTTGTTTTTTAAATAATCTTTTTACTATTTTTAGCTGGTAGTACTATATCTAGTTATTATATTTCCAAATAAACTTAAATTAAGTTCCAAATAAGTAAAAAAAATAAGTAATTAAGCAAGTTTGTCTTAGAATTAGTTGTATGGATTATATTCAAGGATTTATTTAAAATGTTAAAGATTTTATTATTTTTATTACTATTTTTTACAAAAGCACCAAAAGTTTTAGCAGTGGGCATAGATGAAAAAATAGATGCATTATTCGCACCTTTTACAGATGTGATTTCAGACATTATATTTTATCCCATATCTATTTTTAATGCTCAAGTACCGATTAGTGTTCTTTGGCTGTTAGTAGGGGCGATTATATTTACAATTCAAACCAAATTTATAGGGGTTTGGGGTTTTAAACATGGCTTAGAATTATTATTTACTAAAAATAAAAAAGATAAAGCAGCAAGTGGTGAAATATCTTCTTATCAAGCATTGTTAACAGCCTTATCTGGAACTGTAGGGCTTGGCAATATTGCAGGTGTTGCTATTGCAATTACTATTGGAGGACCTGGTGCAGCATTTTGGATGTGGGTTGGTGCAATACTAGGTATGGCAGTTAAATTTGTAGAGTGTACACTTGGGGTCAAATACCGTAAAGTCAACTCTGATGGCACTATATCTGGTGGCCCTATGTATTATATATCTCGTGGATTCACTAAAAAAAAAATGAGAAAGCTTGGAGTTGTCTTAGCTGGTATTTTTGCTATTGGCTGTCTGGGTGAGGCTTTAAGCTGTGGTGGAATGTTTCAGGTTAAACAGCTCGTGTCGCAGCTTGTAGAGATAACCGGGGCAGAGCAAAGCTTTTTTAATAATAATCGATGGATACCGGGATTAATTGTAACAGTTTTAGCAGCTTTTCCTATATTAGGAGGAGTAAAAAAACTGGCTAAGACAACTTCTATATTAGTACCTTTTATGGGTCTTTTTTATTTTTTACTGGCAATGGCCGTTATTATTCCCAATTATGATAAAGTTCCTGGTGTTTTTGCTTTAATTTTTGAAAATGCATTCAATCCTAAGGCTATAGAAGGTGGTGTTATTGGTGTAATAATTATAGGCCTTAGAAGAGCTGTAGCTTCAAATGAAGCCGGTGTTGGATCTGCTTCGATTGCTTATTCAAATGTTCAAACCGGAGAACCTATATCTCAAGGATTTATTTCTATGTTAGGCCCTTTTATTGATACAATAATATTCTGTTCATTAACAGCTTTTGTAATTATTATTACCGGGATGCATTCAACAGTTTCTTCAATTAATGGTGTAGAGCTATCTACTAGAGCTTTTGAATCCGTTATACCTTATTCTTCTTATCTTTTATCAATTGTGATATTGTTATTTTCTTTTTCTACATTAATAGCTTGGGCTTATTACGGTCAAAAGTCTTGGAATTTTCTATTTGGAAACAAATTAGCAGTAACAGCAATTTATCAAGTCATCTTTTTTTCTTGTATAATGATAGGTTCTTCTCTGAATCTTAGAAGTATAATCGATTTTTCAGATGCAATGATGTTTCTTATGGCTGTACCTAATATAATTACTTTATATGTCTTATTCCCTGATATAAAACAAGATCTAAATAGATACCGGACAAAATATAAATGTAAAACAACACCTAAAATAGTTATTGATCATAGCATTGAAGAAACTCAAGAGCCAATAAAAAAATAAACGCATATGACTTAAATAAAAATAAGAAAGCCCTCAAATGCCTACTCCTGTTAAAAACAAAAGATTTATATCTGTAACTCTTCCTAGAAGGGCAGAAAAAGCAATATCTTCTTTTAGTAATCTAGGCGGTTGGCAGTATAGACTTATTGGAGGCAGTGCGGATGTCGCTATTCAATATAAAATTGAATCGGCAAATAAAAACGTTGATGAGTCTACACGAAAAGCTTCTACTGTCAGAACCGTTTTAAGGATTGGTCTGGGAACGGTTTCGGGCATTATAATCAGGTTTGTTGCAGAAAAAATGGGCGTGGTCTTTGTAAAAAAGTCCTTAGAAAAACAGGAACTATACAAAGGAAGTCGCTCAGACACTGATAAATGGATAAAATCAAATATTAAAAACTCAACACACTATAAAAATAATTATATGCTTTCTGAAGCTGGAGAGTTGTTTAAAAAAGAACAAATAAAAAAGTCAGCTGATTACTCAATTAAAAAATATAGTTTTAAAAGACTAGCACCTAATAAAAAAACAATAGACAACGCACTTATAGAACACTTAGACTTTGTCCAAAAGCTACCTAAAGCGTTTGGCAATACCCTTGCATTGATTGTAGCAATAGTCACAACAATATCTGTAGAGCCTTTTTTAACGGACAAGCTATTTAATTATGTTATGCAGAAAATAAAAAAAGGGAAAAAAGATGAAGTTTCTAACTAATCCGCTTTTAAAAACATCTGTATCATATATGAAAGATCCTGCCAGGTTTAACAGGATTGCTTATACAACGGCGTGGGGGGCATCTTCTACAGGTCAAGTTATTAGCATTGCCAAAAATAAAAAAATCTCAGAAAAAGAAAAACATTTTTTAATTCCTCAAGAAATTGCTAATGGAATTCTTAATGTTTCTTTTTTCTGGACAATCGCTTTATTTGCAGAAAAACTAGGACGATTTATCACTGAAGGGAAGAACCCTATTGTAAAAGTAAAAGGCTTTGAACCGCGATGCCAGAGACAAAAAGTTTTAGTTGCCGGTATGTCAGCAATTACCGGTATAATCGGTGGCATTTTAGCAAGTGATATAATAGCTCCGGTAATAAGGAATAAAATTGCAGCAAAAATCCAGAAAAGATTAATTTGCAAAGAAAAGCAAGCAACGTTCGAACCTAATGCAAGCTTTTATCAGTTTTTAAATCATAAAACCCTGCCGAAATAATCTTAAAAGTCTTTTTATTTACAAATAAAATAAAGTCATCATATTCATAAAAGTCAAATTTATTGTTTACTTGTTCATACTTATAGTTTTTATCATATTTTTTTAGAAAAATTCTTATATCGAGGTTTATAGGGTAAAACGCCACCCAGTTTAATACATTATCCTTAAAGCCCAGCTCTATTTTTTTTAAAAAGCTTCTGTTCAGAGCTTCATAGTCTTTTAAATTATAAATTTTCAGTTTTGCTTTTTTATCTTCTTTAGCTAAGCTTAAGTTATGAAACCTATCAGATACCTCTTGTTTAGTAACTCTGCCCGGCTGTAATTTTTTTAAGTCATTGTTTAGAATGTTTTTCCATAGTTCAACATGATTATCTATGATTACTGCTTTTTTTTGAGCAGTAGGACTTTCAAAAAAGTTTATATTTTCTACATATTTGTGACTTTTATCTACACATAAATTAAAAAATCTATAATTATAATAGTCAAAATAGTTACTGTGATTAGTGTTAATTTCTTCCGGCTCTCCATATAGAGCAACAAAATCTGATAAAGCCGGCTTTAGTCTAAGTGTAAACTCAAGCCAGTCTAGTTTGTCATGCATAAAACCAGCCCTAACCATTTTGTAAGTATTACTTTTAATAGGTTTTATCTTAATAAAAGATTGCTCTTCATCTACTTGAGTTCTTTTTTTAACTTTGCACTTCTGAGAAAATTTTTTTGCTGTAGTTTTGCCGAATTCAAAATTTTTAAGGCTGTATTCCAGCAAATTTGTCCAGTCAGGCAGCTCGTCAGCAAACTTGTGAGCAGTATTAAAAACTAATAATAACAACATTGTCAGCAAAAATAATACTTGTTTATATTTCCTAAATCTATCCTCAAAAAACATAAAAAATCCTTTTCAATGTTTGCTTAATAAAATCTCTATTTCTTTCATAAAAGCTTGTAATAAATCTTCTTCAGAAACTTTTGCTATGATTTCACCTTTTTTAAATATATATCCTTCATTAATTCCTCCTGCAATACCAATATCTGCTGAACTTGCTTCACCTGGACCATTTACGGGGCATCCCATTACTGCTACAGTTATAGGTGTAGATATATTTTTTAACTTTTCCTCTACTTTTTGGGCCAAGTCAATAAGGTCAATTTGGCATCTGCCACAGGTTGGACAACTTATAAAATTTATACCTCTTTTCCTTAAGCCTAAAGCTTTTAGTATCTCCCATCCAGCTTTTACCTCTTCAACAGGATTGTCTGTTAAAGATACTCTTATAGTGTCTCCTATACCTTGTAATAAAAGAGAACCTATACCTATAGATGACTTTATAAGACCTGTTTTTAAAGTTCCTGCTTCTGTAACACCTAAGTGTAAGGGGTAGTCAACAATATTAGATATTTGTTGGTACGCATGAATCATTGTCAATGTATCACTGGATTTTAAAGAAAGCTTTATTAAATTAAAATCCAGGTCTTCAAATAATTTTACTTGCCTTAAGGCACTTTCTACAAGACTATCAGCCAAATCTTCTTTTCTGTGGGAAAGGTCTTTTTCCAGCGAACCTGAGTTAATACCTATTCTTATTGGTGTTTCTTCCTTTTTGGCAAGTTTTACAACTTTTTTTATATTTTCTATATTTGAAATATTACCAGGATTCAGCCTTAGTCCATCAACATTATTTTCTATAGCCTGAATCGCCAGCCTATAATCAAAATGAATATCTGCAACTATTGGTACTACAACATTACTTTTTATTTTTTTTATTGCCTCAGCTGCTTCTCTATCAGGCACAGCAAGTCTTACAATTTCACACCCAGCATCTTCCAGTTGCTTTATTTGCTTTATGGTTGCTATAGTGTCCCTTGTATCTGTATTGCACATTGACTGTATTGACACAAGAGAGTTTCCTCCTATTTCAACTGTACCAAGCCTGATTTTTTTTGTATTTTTTCTTTTTATCATAATTTATTTAAAATTAAAATTTTATTACTTACCGGTAGAGCCAAACCCGCCTTCTGCTCTTTGTGTTTCTGAAAGCTCATTCACTTCAATTATATCAACTTTTTGAACAGGAGATACAATCATTTGTGCTATTCTGTCTCCATTATTAATAGTATATGTTTCTTGCGATAAATTAATCATAGGAACGCATAATTCACCTCTGTAATCCTCATCAACAGTCCCTATACAATTTACCATTGTCATTCCATGTTTAATAGACAAACCTGATCTCGGACGAACCTGAGCCTCATACCCCTTAGGTAATTCAATTGCAATACCAGTTGGTACTAATTTTCTTTCAAAAGGCTTAAATTCCAGGGGGTTATCTAATGCTGCACTTAAATCTAGCCCGGCAGACCCGTTTGTTGCATAAGATGGTGTAGTAGCATTATTATTTAATTTACGTATGTTTAATTGTATTTTTTCTTCTACAGTACAACTCATTTTATAATATATCCTCCAGTATTTTTGTATTTGCATATTCAGGCGCCAAAATAGTTATGCCATAATATTTTTTATCAAACATATATTTGCAAAGCTCATTAATATCTTCAACAGTGATAGCTTCTATGGACTGACAAATCTCTTCAGTTGTAAAGGTTTTATCTAAATACAATTGAGCCCGGCCATTTTTGCTGGCTCTGTATTTTGTTGACTCTAATCCTATTAAAAGATTACCTCTAAGTTGCATTTTAGCATTTATAAGCTCTTCTGCACTTATGTCTCTCGACTTAAAGTCATCAAGAATATTAATAATTAAGTCTAAAACCTCTTTTGCGTTGTTATGGTCGCAAGCCGAAAATATACTAAACATTCCAGTGTTTTTATGAAGAGATTCAAAAGTGTCTATGGAATAAGCAAGACCTCTTTTTTCTCTTATTTCTTGAAATAATATTGATGACATACCATCACCTAAACATATATCTATAATAGCAAGGGCATATCGCCTTTCATCAACTAAAGGTACTGCTCTTGCGGCAAGTCCTATATGAGTTTGCTCTATATCTTTTTTATAAATATGAATTCCAGGGTGTATTTCAACTTGTTTAGTTATTTCTTTTAGACCTTTTGAGCTCCAATTTTGAGTAAGCTTTTTTACATTATCAATAGTTTGCTTTTCATTATAGTTACCGCATATAGAAATTACTATATTATCCGGGGTGTAGTATGAGTTCATAAAATTTAATATATCTTGTTTTGATATATTAGAGACAGTCTCGTTATACCCTGTAATAAACTCCCCAAGAGGATGATTTTTCCAATAATTATTGATTAATAAGTCTTGAACAAGCTCTTCTGGACAATCTTCATACATTTTTATCTCCTCTAATATAACTTTTCTTTCAACTTCGATATCATTATCATCAAAATTTGAAAATAAAATCATATCAAGCAGAATTTCAAGAGCATTAGTGCTTTCTTCTGTTAATACTTTTGTGTAAAAACAGGTTGCTTCTTTTTCTGTAAATGCGTTTAAGCTACCGCCTTTATACTCGATACCAAAAGCTATCTCTTTTGCACTACGAGTTTTTGTTCCTTTAAAAAGCATATGTTCAATAAAATGGGATATACCTATTGTTGTTTTTTCTTCAAGGTGAGGTCCAGCCTTAACCAAGATCATTATTGTTGCAGAATGAACATCCGGCAAATACTCATGAACGATTGTTATGCCATTATTTAATTTTTCTTTTTTAATCATTTTATTTCTGCTTTTTATTCTACATTATCAGCTATTTTATATGTTTTTTCCAGAGTTAGGATGAACTATTCCCAAAAGACCCTTTATTAATAAAAAATACATTTAATTTTTGGAAAAAATAATAAAAATCCTATCATCACAGAAATTATAGCACACAACAATACTGCACCAGCTGAAATATCTTTAGACATTTTGGCAAGAATAGAATATTTGTTACCAAAATACGCATCAACAACAAATTCTATAACAGTATTGGTAAGCTCTGCAAACAATACAAGACCGATAATAAGTACCAATACAGCCATCTCTAAGCTGGAAAAATTTAATATAGTAGCTGAAATAATAGCGGATAAAGCTATAGCAATATCAATTTGAAAATTTCTTTGCGACTTTACTGCTATAGCAATGCCGCGTATTGCAAATCTTAAACTAGTTAATGCCGAAGATGATTTGTATTTTGACATTTTTATTGTCCACTCCCACTCATACAATAAGAAATCATTTGTTCTTGTATACTTAACATTTCATTTAAAGACTCATCATCTATATGGTTCAAGCCAAACAAGTGTAGCAATCCGTGACTTAACAAGAAGTATAGTTCTTCCTCAAAAGTTTTATTGTTTTCCTTAGCTTGCTTGTCTGTTGTGTCTATAGAAATAATTATATCACCAAGTGGAATTATGTTTATATTTATTTTATGCGGGCAATCTGCATATAAAGCAAAGGAAAGAACGTCTGTAGGAATCTTTTTGTCTCTATATTGCAGATTTAGTTCTTGAATTTCTTTATCATCAGTTAAAAGAACATCTATTATTAAATTAAGATTATCCAAGTTAATATCTTTAAAGACTGTTTTATCTAAAATTTGATTATTTGATGTCAAATATTCAAGCATCTTAAAAAAATTGTTTTCTAAAGACTCAATGTTAATAGAATGTTTAGCTTGCTTATTTGTTACAGTCAATTCAAAATCAGGCATTATCTTTATCACTTATCTTTTTTTGGTATTAAATTATTTGGTATTTGAAGATTTGTATTCTCATTTTTTTTACCAAGAGCCTCAAGCATATTTTCATGATACTTAATTCTATGGTGCTGCATACCTCTTAATATTCTGTTAAATGTAAGAGCAATTATTTTTAAGTCTTTTTGCGTCAAATTGCTCTCTGATAATTGATTATCCATCAGTCTTTCTTTAATTATCTTATCAATAACTTCTTCAGTTGCTTCAGGTGTAGGGTTTTTGATAGATCTTACCGCTGATTCTGCAGCATCTGCAAGCATTAAAATAGCAGCTTCTTTTGATGCCGGTTTAGGTCCTGTATACCTGAATTGCTCTTTTGATATATTTTCAGGCCCTTCTTCCTTTAATGCTTGTTGATAAAAATAAGTTGCTATACCATTGCCATGATGCTGAGATATAAACTGGTGAACAATGGCTGGTAATTTATATTCTTTTGCAATTTCAACACCATCTTTAGGGTGAGTAGTTATAACCATCTTGCTTAATCTGGGATTAAGCTTATCATGAGGGTTTTCTATTCCAAAATAAGACTGATTTTCAACAAAAAACAAAGGCCTTTTGAGTTTTCCAATATCGTGATAGTAAGCACCAACACGCGCAAGTATAGGATTTGCATTTATTGCCTCTGCCGCAGCCTCTGCTAAGTTACTAACCATAAGGCTGTGATGATATGTTCCAGGTGCTTCAAATAACAATCTTTTTAGCAAAGCCTGATTATGATCTGCTAATTCTGCCAAGCCATAAGGTGTAATTATTTTAAAGGTGCTTTCAATCAACGGTAGCGTACCTAGCGCTATCATTCCGCATATTAAACCATTTGTAAAACTTAGCGCAACATCAGCGGTCATTAGAGATATATTTATAGGATCAATGCTGTTTTGAAGCAGTAATAAACTGAATATTGTTAGAGATTGAATCAAGCCTATATCAAGTCCAGCCTTAACAAGATCTATTCTTCTATAGTAATTTATCATGTCAGCCATAAAGGTTGCAACCATTCCGCCAATCAAGAATACGGCAATAGCTTTAATATCATATTGCAGTGACATGCTTAATATAATTACAATCGTTGTGGTGTAGACCAATGATATTCTAGAGTTCGTAAAAATTGCTATAAGAATTGATATAGCAGGAATAGGTATAATATAAACAGGTATATTTAATGGCAAAAACACTGCAAATATAGTTATTGATATTGCTAATAAAGACATTAGCCAATAATAAGAAAAAGAGGAAAATTTACTTTCAAAATTTTTCACATAATAAAACACTATATACATACACAGCCCAACAAGAGCGCAAATTCCCATAATACCAATAAAATCAATTTGCGAAATATTAAAGCCCATTTTCTTTAAAGCTTCAAATTGAATTTTTGTTACAGCTTCCCCTTCTTTAACTATTTTTGAACCTTTTGCAAAGGTTATTGTAATAGGTTTAACAGCCTTCATCAAATTTTTTCTTGCCAGGTCTGTTGTGTTTTCATCAACAATCCTGTTTGGCTGAAGAACTTTTTTTACAAGAAAGCCGATAGAAAGCTTTTGAGTTTCTGACAGATAGTTTTTTATATTGTTGTTTATAATTTCATTACTTTTTCTCAACAATTGCTCTTCTGACAAGCCATTGTTTAATACCATATCTAGTGTTTGAGCAGACTCAGCTTCAATTTTTTCAAAACTTTTTTTAGAACATTTAAGCAAATAGTATACTATTGATGCATCTAATGACTGTTTTTCTTTTGTAATATCTAGTATTTCATTAACTATTTGCCTCTTTTCTGCAAAAGTACTTTTTGACTCTCTTACGCTTTTTACTGAGGCTAAAAGGTCTTCCATATTATTTTTTATATTGTTGTTAATCGACAAATAATCTTGTATAGGGATTAATATGGGTACAGCTTTTTGAGCTATCTCGTATTTTTGCTGTTCTGTTTTATTTTTATCTACAATTGTTATTGTTTTTGGAGCAACTATATCTCTATTTGCTTTTCCATTTTCGACAAGATCATTAAATAAATAATACCTGCTTGATAATAAAGAGGTTAATAACACTAAAGTTATTAAAAAAACCAAACTCCCTGTTATTTTTGGCTGTGTTAAAATTTCAAAAGATTTTTTTATTACTTTTCCAGACAAATTTTTAATCCTATATTCTAAAATTTCCTTTTATTTTCTCATATTTTTATATAATATTTTTAAAAAAATTTCCATAGCAATATAGAAAAAATATAATAAAAATAAGAAAATAAATAGGGCTAAAATACGCTAAATTTAAATAATAAACTAATGTTAATTATTGTATTTTTTTTTTATTAATGTTAATATATTTATGTCTCGAAAGAGAGTGGGCTTTTATTACCCACTCTTTTGTTAGTTAAGGTGATAAATACGGTATGACCAGAAAAGAGAATGTCAGAAGAAAAGAAGTACTAGACAAAGCAACCCCTGTAGTAGAAAGCTTTGTTCAACAAGCTGGATTAGTACTGGTTGAAGTTGATTTTATTAAAGAGTCAGATCATTGGTTTTTAAGAATTTTCATCTACTCTCCAGAAAGGCCTATTACGCATAAAGATTGTGAAGATTTAACAAATAGCCTAGACGATTACTTGGATAAGCTTATTGATATACCATATTACCTTGAAGTAAGTAGTCCTGGTGCAGATAGAAAACTGAAGGCATCTAAGGAGTATATTATTTTTAGAGGAAAAAAAGTAGAAATAAAACTTAAAAAAGAATTAGAGAGTGGCATGAAACATTTTGTTGCCAGATTGCTTGATTATTCAGAAAATTCAGGTCTAGAAGTTCAAGTATTAAGCGATGATAATAATGATATTTTAGTTTTGGATAAAAGTATTATATCTTCTGTTAAATTAAAACCGGAATTTAACTTTTAGAATAAATTAGGAGATTTAAAGTGATTAAAATAGGAGCAGCTATCTCAGAAGCAGCAGAACAATTGGAAAAAGAAAAGGGTATACCTAAGGATGTATTTATCAGATCGCTAAGCGATGCAATGGTGACAGCTTATAAAAAACATATTAGAAGTCATGATGTATCTAATGTGGAAGCTCTCATTGATGAATCAAAAGGAGAAATTGGTGTTTTTCGCTGCAAAAGAGTAGTTGATGAAGTTTTAAATGAGTTAGCTGAAGTTAACCTGGAAGATGCAAGAAAAATAAATCCAGAAACTGAGCTTGATGATGATATTAATATTGATGTAACTCCTGCGGATTTTGGAAGAATAGCTGCACAGGCAGCAAAGCAAGTTATCACACAAAGAATTAGAGAAGCTGAAAGACAGCTAATTCTAGAAGAATTTGTAAGTAAAAAAGGCTCTTTGGTAACCGGTTTAATACAAAGAGTAGAACCTAGAAATGTTGTTGTTAATATAGGAAGAACTGAAGCGGTTTTACCGTCAAAAGAACAAGTTCCGGGTGAGTATTATAGGGTTGGAGAAAGAATTAGGATTTATATTCTTGATGTGCGAGAAACAACTCGTCTGCCCCAGGTCGTAGTATCACAAGTGCATCCTAGAATTGTTCAAGAATTATTTGAGCTTGAAGTTCCTGAAATAGAAGATGGCATTGTTGAAATAAAGTCTATCTCCAGAGAAGCTGGGTTTAGAACAAAAATAGCAGTTTCTACAAATGATCCAGAAGTAGATCCTGTGGGGGCATGTATTGGGCCTAGAGGTGCCAGGATACAAACTATTGTAAACGAATTAAAAAATGAAAAAATAGATATTATTAGATACTCTGAAGATCCGGTTGAGTATATTATCAATGCATTATCACCAGCAAGAATCATTTCTGTTGAAATAGTAGAAAACTCTGACCAGCTAAAAGCAGCTTTGATTGTTGTGCCTGATGATCAACTTAGTCTTGCTATAGGAAAAGAAGGTCAAAATGTTAGATTGGCACATAAGCTGACTTCTTGGAAGTTGGATATTAAAAGCTATAGTCAAATAGAATCAGAAGAAGGCGATTATTATCAGGAATCAGGTGATTATGCAGAAGAATATGATGAAACTTTAGAATCAGAATCTACTGAATATCAACAAATAGAAAATGTAACAGAACAACAAGTAGCTGAGGCTACAGAAAACGTTGTTGATCAAGAAGCTGATGAAGAAAATTATGCAGAAGAATCCATCGAGAAAGTTGATTCTTCCGAAGATAAGGAGGATTAGAAAATTATAAATTGTAGAAAATGTGTTGGATGTACTCAAATAAAAAATAGGGATGAAATGATAAAAATTTTAAAAGAATATAGCTCCAAAAATATTATTTTAAATCCAGATTCAACACATTTTGGAAGATCAGCGTATCTTTGTTACAATAAAGATTGTTTGAATATCTCTATTAAAAAGAAAAAACTTCAAAAGTCATTAAGGTTGCAACTACCTGTTTTTTTTCAGTCCAACTTGGAGGAATTAATAGATAATAAAAAATTAAAATAATAAATTATATAAAAAAGTGGTATTATGAAATTAAAGGCAAATTTTTTAGGAGAAGGCAAAGGTGACAGAAAAAATTAGG
>JANQFW010000077.1 GCA_028277625.1 Candidatus Gastranaerophilales bacterium
TAGAATCAGAAGAGAAAAGCAATGCATAAAAGATTGGGAAGCAATGGTTGATCAAAAGAAAATTACTTATGAAAACAGATTAAAAGCAACAGAGACAGAGTTACAAGGGCTTCAAAAATTATTAGATAAAAATATCCAATCATCATTTAAGGCGTTTGCATAAATAAAAAAATTTTAAAATTATAAGCTAGTTATTTTGGTAAAAAAGAGCACCCGACTCCATCAAACGATATACCTAACCAGCTTGATAAAGATGCTGAAACATCAGCAAAAGACTTACGTGTGCCTAAATTATTACCCTTTAACTCAGAATTATAAACTAACAAAGGTACTTGCTCTCTTGTATGATCAGTCCCTGGAGTTGTAGGATCACAACCATGATCAGCTGTAATAATTAATAAATCATCCGCTTGCATAGATTCCATAAGTTCTGGCAAATATGAATCAATTTCTTTAAGCGCATTAGCAAAACCCACGGGATCGTTTCTATGACCATATAGCATATCAGTATCAACAAGATTAGTAAATATTAGCTCACAGCTTGGATTGTCATTCATCTTAGCCGATTCAATCTTTAATTCATGAAAGTTAAGCTCTTTTTTGATAGCTTTTATAGTTAATTCTAAACCTTCTTTATTACTGCCTGTATGCACGGCATGACTTATACCTTTTTGAAGAAAAATATCTTCTATTTTGCCAATACCCAAGACTCTACCACCATTTTCTATGATACTATCCAATACAGTAGGCTCATGCGGAGGTACTGAATAATCTTTCCTATCAGCAGAAATCCTTTGATATCCTTGCTCAGTTTGCTTAAATGGCCTTGCAATGATTCTATTCACATTGTGATCTTTTGCTTTTTCGTTAAATAGCTCTCTTGCGATTTCGCACCATTTGTATAAAGTCTGCAAGCTAATAACATCAACATTGCAAGCTATTTGAAATACACTATCTGCGCTTGTATATACTATAGGATATTTTGTTGCAGCATGTTCTTCGCCCAGCTCTTCAATTATTGCAGTTCCTGATGCTGGCTTATTACCAAGAATTCCTTTACAGTCAGTTCTTTTTGTGAACTCATCAATAATTTCTTGCGGAAAACCATCAGGATAGGTTTTAAAAGGATCCTCTAAAATCAAACCGGTAATTTCCCAGTGCCCTGTTGTAGTGTCTTTTCCTTTAGATAATTCAATCATTTTGCCATAACTGGCAAGTGGCGCATCAGCAGCAGAAACTCCTTCGACATTATCGATATTGCCTAATCCCAATTTTTGAAAATTTGGTAAATCTAGTCCATTGTTGTATTTTGCAACATTACACAGAGTATTACACTCCATTAAATCATTATATTCAGGCGCATCAGGCAAAGCTCCTACACCTAGTGCATCAATAACAACAATAATTGCTCTTTTCATATACTATTTACCTTTTTATGATTCTAACTGCGCTTCAAACTCATGGTATTTACTTAAGTAGTTTTCTTTATTAATTCTTTTTAAGTATAGTTCTTCTATAATTACACTAACAGTTGCCGCAATCGCAGGGGATAAAATAACACCTGTTACGCCTAAAAAGCTTGCAGAAACAAGCAATGCAAAGATAATAATCAAAGGGTGCAAATCTAAAAATTTGCCTAAAACATATGGCCTTAAAAATGTATTAATTGCCCATTGCACAAATGTGTACACACCAAGCACTGCCAATGCAAGGATTGGTTCTTGAGAAAAAGCTACTATCATTGCTAAAGCAGTTGCTATAATAGGCCCAACTATTGGTATAATATCAAGCAAGCCGGCAATCAAGCCTAGAACAAGGGCAAATTTTATATCAAACAAAAATAATCCCAGCGCACTAAAAAGTCCTGTAACAATAAGTAATATTGACTGCCCGACTATATACCCACCAACTTTTTTAGATATTGCAGACGAAATTGCTTCTGCTTTTTCTCTTGACTCTTTCGGAAAAAAGCTAATAAAGCCTGATCGTAAGTATTCTTTATCCAAGAGCATGTATAATACAATCATTCCAAGAGTAAATGTTATTACTATTCCCCCCAGAAGATCCATTGTAATAGTAAACCATCTTTCCAAAAGGTTTTGTCCAAATGCAGTGGTAGCATTAAATATTTCATTTGGATCTATTTGAATGCCATAATTTGTACTTACAATTTTAAAATTATTTGCTTGTAGCGTTATTTGTTCCCAATAATCAGGTAGCTGCTTTAGCAATGTAATTGTCTGTTCTACTAATATACCTGCTAACGGTACAAAAAATATAATCAAAAGAGTCAAGCCTACCAAGTATAATAATGAAATCGCTAGACCTCTTGAGATTCTTCTGTTTAGGTAATCAACAATAGGATTTAATGCGGAAGCTATAACAAAAGAAGCATAAAATAACAATGCAATATCTTTTATTTGGCATAACAAAAATAGCGCAATGCCTGTTATGAGAAATATGACAATATTTTTTCTACTTAAAACATCCTCTGATACTGACATTTATCATCCTACCTTGAAAACTAAAATTGTATAAATAATTTCATTCGACTACATATTAATATAATACTTGAAAAAACATCTCCATTGCAAGAAGAGTATCCCTTTTTACATCCTGCCATGTTTTTTTTATACTTAGTACGGCTATAAGCTAAAAGAATAAGCTAAAAACAAAAGGTAAAAACATGCAGAACAAATATGAAGCACTTGATAAAAATGATGATAACTCAGATATAAAAGATTTATACAAAAAAATATTTCCATACTTAAAGCCATATCTGTCCAGAGCAATACTAGGCTTTTTGTGTGCCATCCCCATAGGAGCATTTGAAGCAACTGTTGCTATGGCATTAAAACCCTATATGGACAGCGTCCTTGTAGAAAAAAATCTGCAAATATCTTCTTATATACCTTATTTAATAATAGGCTTTACTTTGATACAAGGCTTATTTATATACTTGTCCGGCTATTTAATAGCCTGGGCTGGCTCAAAAACAAAAGTAAAACTAATGCAAAGTTTATACAATAAGCTTCTTAATATGGAGTCTGCATTTTTTGACAGCAAATCTTCAGGGCTAATAATCTCAAGGTTTTCTATAGATGCAAGCATTGCAACAGATAAGCTGCTCAGCCAAATTAAAATGCTTGTTACAAAATCTTGTTCTGCATTCTTTTTAGTATGTGTACTATTTTACAACTCTTGGCAATTGTGCATTTTAGCTGTAGGGGTACTTTGTTTTGCTATTATTCCAATGTCTAAAGTCAGAAAAAAAATAAGCTTTATATCACGCAAAAGCGTAGATGTTGCAGCCAGATTAAATACTTATTATAACGAGGCATTTGGTGGAAATAAAATAATAAAAAGCTATAATCTCTTTAAAAACAGAGAAGAAAATTTTATAAAAATATTAAACGAAACCTTTAGCCTGGGAATGAAACAAGTGCAAGTTTCTTCTTTGCTAACTCCTTTTATGTATCTTATTGCATCTTTGGGCATAGCATCCGTAATAGGCATAGGTGGACATTTAATATTGACCAAGCAGATTTCTAGCGGTAACTTTGTTTCTTTTATCGCAGCTCTTGTACTTCTTTATACGCCGGTAAAAAGCTTTGGCAATAATTATATTGATTTTAAAGGGTCATTGCTTGCCATGGAAAGGGTTTTTAAAATTTTAGATTATACACCTTCCATTAAAAATAAAGAAAACCCAATTGAGTTTGGCAAATTTCAAAATAATATTAAATTTGAAAATGTCTGGTTTGAATACGAGCACGACATACCAATTCTTAAAAACATTAATTTAGAAGTTCAGCAAGGTGAAACCATAGCATTTGTCGGAAATTCTGGGGGGGGCAAGTCTACAATAGTAAACCTTTTACCAAGATTCTATGATATAAAAGAGGGAAAAGTAACTATAGACAATATTGACATTAGGGATATTAGCCTAGAAGACTTAAGAGAAAATATTTCTGTTGTATTTCAGGATAACTTTCTGTTTGAAGGCACTATAAAAAATAATATTCTGATTGGAAGTCCAAATGCAACAGAAGAAGAGCTAAATAACGCAGTAGAAAATGCATTTTTAAAAGATTTCATAGCAGGCTTAGACAATGGCATAGAAACCTGGATAGGCGAAAGAGGTGTTTTACTCTCTGGCGGACAAAAACAACGTATAGCAATAGCCAGAGCTTTCTTAAAAAATGCCCCTATTGTCGTATTGGATGAAGCAACCAGTGCATTAGACAATAAATCAGAGCTTGTTGTACAAAAAGCAATTGATGCACTAATGCAAAACAGAACAGTTTTTGTAATAGCTCATAGGCTATCTACAATCAAAAATGCTGATAGAATTGCTGTTATTAACAGCGGAGAAATAGTAGAAGTAGGCTCTCACGATAACTTAATGCAGATCCAAGAAGGATTTTATCAAACACTTTATAATGCCCAATTTAAAACAAGGGAGCAAGCCGAGGTATAAGCAAACTGGTTTTTACATTGCACCAACGGACTCAACTAGGTTTAAACCCTAGTCTAAAAACTGCACTACTCATCTCGCATAGGCGTGAAAACTTTGGTGAGCCATTGCATAATATTTGCAGTGCAGCACAGGTGTTAATCAAGTAAAACAATGATATTCAAGCCGAAAGAATTGTAAATATACTAAAAGAAAAACTATAAATCTAAGGATAAATCCACCCTTTAACCCAAAATTAAATCAGCTGGTCGATTTTATTTTATAGGCAAAACGTTAAAATATTAATATCAAAAGGGTTAGTTCTAAGAGGCTATTAAAGAACTATACTTCACCTAAGTTACTTTTCAGATTATTAAATAAATTGATTTAAAAAAAATAATCTGACATTTAATTTATAAACAGTAAAAAAGCAAAGACAAAATAAATTCTCTACATTAAATGATGGATTTATTTACTTTGTCAATATTTTTGGGGAGCTGAATAAAATATAAAATATCGAACCAGTCGGGATATGAAAGGTATATATTGGCATGGGAATTAATGTAAGCGATTCTATGGCAGGTAAATTTATGAACTATAATAAGTGCATTTTGCCAAAAACTGAAACAATCAAATCGTACGACCATTGCATAAAAGGCGATGCTTTGATGATTAAAAATAGATTTTTCGATGCTATAGATGAATATCTGACTTCTTTAGCATATGATGACCTTAATATTGATGCATATAAAGGCCTAGGATTTGCATATAAGCAAGTTGGCTATACAAAATGTGCAATAGAGGCATTTAAAGCTGCAAAAGAGATAAATTCTTTTGATAAAAATATTTATTATGAGCTAGGAAGTTGTTATTCTATAGAAAATTGTTTTTGCAAAGCCCAAAAATATTTTATAAAAGCAATTAAGCTAGATCCTGATTTTACAGATGCAATATTTAACCTTGGAATTGCTTATGAGTTGAATAACGAAATAAGCAAAGCTGAATTCATTTATAAGGAATTAATGGAGAATGACCCTTCTTATACTGCAGCCTATAATAACCTTGCCGGATTGTATATGAAAAAAGACTTATTTACACAAGCAATAAAGATTTTTAAGTCTTTATTAAAAATAAATCCTGAGTTTACAAGGGCTCACCTAGGTATAGCAATTGCATATGAAAAAACAGGGCGATCTAGTAGGTCATTAAGATACTATAGAAAATATATGGAATTAAAGCCACAATCTACCAATATACCTTATATTTTAGATAGGCTAGATTATTTAAAGTGCTCTAGAAAAAATAAAAGTTTGAATCTAAAAGTTATTTCAGGCTAGCGAATTTCTATTATCAGAGTTACTCTTTTCAGAGACTAGTTTATTTTGTTAGCTTTAACAATGATTAAACAATCTGAAAAGTATTTTAGAGATAATATAGTAATAAAAGAGTACTTCCTTATTTTAAATTTTTGATATAATATTCTATAAGAGTAAGTTATTATTCTTGTTCAAAGATAATAAATAAATTCAAAAAACAAATGCAAAGATAAATGTTTGATTTTTTTAAAAATGTAAAGAGTAAAATCTCTTCAATAGATGAAAAGCTGGAAGAATATAAAACGGTTACTAAAGATGCTAGTATCCCGTCAAAAGCATTTATTAACTGGGGAGTATTTTTGGCGAATACTGGAGATTTAGATCAAGCAATAGAAAAGTTTGAATCTTCAGCTTTAATGGGACCTAAAAACCCAGAGAGTTTTGTCAATTGGGGCATAGCACTGGCAAAAAAAGGTAGGTTTAACGAAGCAATTCAAAAATTTAAAGAAGCAATCAAGATAGACCACAAAACACCTAGAGCATTTTCTTTGTGGGGAGCTGCATTGTTTGAGCTGGGAGAAGTTGAAGAAGCTGAAAAACGCTACGAACAATCAATAAGCATAAATTCTAAAGATCCAGAAACTTATATAAACTGGGGCGTAGCACTTGCAAGAAGCAATAAAAAGCTTCAAGCAGAAGCTAAGTTCCAACAAGCTCTTGCTATAAATCCAAAAGCTACCCAGGCAAAATTTTTCTGGGGAGTAGTTCTTGTTGAGCTGGATAGATATGACGAAGCATTGGAAAAGTTTAAGTCTGTTATTTCTCAAAAAGCTGACCACTGTGATTCTTATCACTATGCATCAATAGCCCTATTAAAGACTAATAAATATAAAGACGCATTAAAAATGGCTCAATTGTGCTTAAGTATAAATCCAATGAAGCTAGAAGCACGCATTAATATGGGCGAAGTGCAAACAAAGCTTGAAGACTATACAAACGCTATAAAATCATTTGAAATGGCAGAAACCATTAACTCAAACATTTATGATCTATATTTTTCCTGGGGACAAACACTACAGCTAAAAGGCGATCATGATAGTGCAATAGTTAAGTTTGACAGAGCACTTGAGCTTAGCCCGGATAACAAAGAAATTATTTACAACAAAGCCTTATCCAAAGCAGAAATAGGAAGTTATAGTATAGCTATTGAGCTGCTTGAAAAAGTTACGTCAATTGACAATCGATATAGAAATGCCTATGTAAAATTAGGAGCAATCTATAATGTTATGGGTGATTCTCAAAAAGCTATAGAGTCATACCAGACAGCTACCGAGCTTTCGAGAAACAATACAGAAGTTGATTATTTAATAGCTTCTACTTATTGCAATATATACGACTATAAAAATGCTATAAAATACTATGCAAAAGTGATTGAGTCTGATACAACTCACACAGATGCTTTTGTAAACCTTGCAATTTGCTTAAGTGAAGCCGGCGATATTAAAGAAGCTGTAAGAAAAATAAGAAGCGCGTACAAATTAGATCCTGAATCTCATAACGTAAACTTTATTTATGGAATGATTCTTGCCAGTACAGATACTGATTTAAAAACAGCAGTAGAAAAATTTAATAAATCAATAGATATACAGCCTGATTATATTCCTGCACTCATAGGCAAAGGAGAGGCACTTATTAAGTTAAGCCGATTTGAAGAAGCTCAAGATGTGTTAACTCAGATTGTAAATATCTCTGCTGATTATGTACCTGCTTTGTTCTTACTTGGCATAAGCTATTCCGAATTAGGGGATCAAACAAAAAATCAAAATCACTACAGAAAAGCAATGGAATATTATGAAAAAGCTTTGTCCTATGACAAAGACCATATTCACACCCTGGCAAATAGGGCTTATATAAAAGCAAGACTTGGAGACACCAGCGGATTTGAGTCAGACTTTAAAAAATTATTTGCAAAATACCCAGATAATAAACTTATTCTTATTGAATACTTGAAAAAATGTATTACAAAACTTAACTATTCTAAAAAAATCGAAGATTTTTTGGCAGGTTAATTTTAAAATATCTTAAGAGAGTAATATGTAGTTAACTTACAAAGGTTTTTAAGAAAGAGAAAATATGAGTATTATCGTTCAAAAATACGGTGGAACTTCAGTAGCCGACTCAGAAAAAATAAAAAATGTTGCACAGTCTGTTATTAAAGAGCAAAAAAATGGTAAAAAAGTTGTAGTTGTTGTTTCAGCAATGGGACACACAACAGACTACCTGGTAAAACTAGCAGGAGAAATAACACCTAAACCAAGTTGTAGAGAAATGGATATGTTACTATCCACAGGTGAGCAGGTATCTATTGCGCTATTAACAATGGCTATACAAGAAGCTGGATGTGATGCAGTAAGTCTTGTAGCATCACAAGTTGGTATAATAACCGAAAGCATTCACTCTAAAGCAAGAATTGTAGACATAAAAACAGATACTTTAAAAAAACACTTAGATGATAATAAAATCATAGTTATTGCAGGCTTCCAGGGAGTAACCCCGGAAAAAGAAATTACAACACTAGGTAGAGGTGGCTCTGACACATCTGCAGTTGCCCTAGCTGCTGCACTAAAAGCAGAAAGGTGCGATATCTATACAGACGTTGATGGTGTCTATACAGCAGATCCAAGAATTATAAAAGATGCATCACGTCTTGATGTGATTTCTTATATGGAAATGCTTGAGCTGGCAAGAGTGGGTGCAAATGTTCTACATCCAAGAGCTGTGGAAACAGCTAAACAGTTTAATGTACCATTAAGAGTAAGAAGCACATTCAAACAAAAAGACTTAGGCACTTTAGTAATAGGAGCGGAATCAATGGAATTATATAGAGCAGTAAGCGGTGTAGCAGCAGATGATAAACAGGTAAGATTAGCAATATTAGGCGTACCAGACACCCCTGGTTCAGCAGCAAGAATATTCGGGACACTTGCAAAGAACAATGTAAGTGTTGATATGATTATTCAGTCTTATGTGCAAGAAGTAAACGCAAATAACATTGCTTTTACAGTTACAGAGTCTGACTTTGATAATGCTATCAAGATTTTAGAAGATGTAAAAAAAGAAGTTGGTGCAACAGAAATTGTAATAGATAAAGATGTTGTTAAAGTGAGCATTGTTGGCGCAGGCATGATTGACAGACCGGGTATCGCGGCAGATATGTTCGAAGCGCTTGCAAACGAAAACATTAACATTAAAATGATTGCAACCAGTGAAATAAAAATCAGCTGTCTTGTTGAAAGAGGCAGAGAAAATGATGCAATAAAAGCAATTCACAAAAAGTTTGACTTAGGTGAAGAAGACGTAAGAGCTGACAAGATTGTACTGTAATGCATCATAAATTATATAAAAAATTTTTATTAGGTTTAACCTTATTAATAATAGGGTTAAACCTATCTTTTACCTCTGTTGGGGCTAAACAGAATAATCCCAAAAACTTTAAGATGGTCTTTTTGCCTGATATACACTTTTCAACAGAAGATAAAAAAGACGATTGGATTCTTTATAACGAAAGCTTTGTAATATTTCAGGATGTTATTGCTGATTTAAATAAAATAAAGGGATTAGATTTTATTGTTTTTGGTGGAGACTTGCTGGAAAACAAAAATAAAAATCTGGATAACATGCCTACATTGTTAGATTCTCTTGAAGTTTTGCAAACTCCTTATAATGTTATATTAGGAGATAGAGATGTTGATCTTGGGAGAAAGATGAATAAGTTTAACTTTGCCAGAGAATTTAAAAGACATGGATTAAAAGACAAAACATATTGGCAAGCAGAGCCGATTAAAGGATTTTTATTGGTAGGATTGGATACTTCAGTTGCTAACTCTAAATACGGGGAAATAGATTTTAAGCAATTACTTTGGCTAAATAATGTTTTAGACGATAACAAGGACAAATTTATAATTATATTAATGCACCATCCTGCCATAAAGTTGCATTACAAAGCAAAATCTCATCCTGACAGAAGCTTTTTGCTGGCGAACGCAATACAGTTTAGAGCATTAATTGCAAATTATCCGCAGGTAAAAATGGTAATAAGCGGCCACCATCATGCTAATTATGCAGAAAAAAGAGGCAATATACTTTATATGAGTATGCCTTCTATCGTGACATATCCAAATGAGTATAAGATTTTAACTATTAACTCTGAGTCTAACAGGATAGATGTTGATACTAGAAAGATAAGATTTAAGCAGCTTATTAAAAAAGCAAAAAACGATATAATAAACTCTAAGTACGCTATTAAATACAATCCCAGAAAGCCTAACAAAATATTGGACTTTCAAAGGGGTGAAAAATTTAGCAGGAAGAAAAGGTATTATTTATATAAGTAGGGATTAGAAAAAAATAAAAAAAAGATTAACAAAAAAATATGTTTATTGTATACTAATCTCGTAAGTAAATATAAATAGTGGCAGATCAAGCTTTGATGTTGCCAGTAAATAAGTATTTAAAGGAAAAAACTAATGACAAAGCGTAACACCAAACAAAATAAACAAGGAGGAAAGAGCTGAGCGGTCTGTAGTTTTTAGTTAAAATTTTATAAACTTAAAAACCCGCAGACCAGATAAAAAAAGCGGGTTATTTTTTGCTAAAAAACACATAACGCTCTTATTAAAAAACAAAAAGCTAGCAGCCAAGAAAGCTGGCGAACCGGATAAAAAAATACATAGATTAAATTTGACTTAAGAAAAACATAACACATCCCTGTATTACCTACAGGGATATGTAGAATGGTTGAAGATAGTTATTCAAAAATTCTACATTCATCTTACCTAAAAAATAAGAGTGGTTGCTTATAAAGTTATCAGGAACTTAGCAGCTACACATAACTGGTGATTACTATCACCCACCTTACCCGGATAGATAAAAAACAAACTTAATTTTTCCTGACATTAAAGCTTCTCAATAGTGCCTTTGGTACTAATGAGAACAATGCTGTTTCAGTAAGAGATACTACCGCGATTATTTATAATTGCGGTTTTTTTTATTAAATAGTTTAAATTTGACTTAAGGAATTATATTTTAGCTTAAGATTCTTAGATTTGCAATGTTTTTTTAGATTATCGTATACAAAAAATAATGACTATCATCCAGGCTAGTTAGATGTTTGGTTAATTTACATAAGTATCAGCTTTTTTTATTCTGTTTTCGAACCTAGAAGACAAAAACTAAATAATAATTAGGAGATGAATAATGAAAGAAAAAAGAAATACCTGCGCAGAAGAAGTGTATGAAATTTGTAATTGCCCAAAGTTAGGAGAAGAGGCTCCTGATTTTGATGTGGAAACTACATATGGCAAAATGAACTTTGCTGACTTTTGCAAAGATAGTTGGGTAGTATTATTTTCTCACCCTGCTGACTTTACACCTGTTTGCACTACAGAATTTATGGCTTTTGCTGAGAATCAGGATGAGTTTGATAAAAGAAACACAAAGCTTATTGGGCTAAGTGTAGATAGTGTATATTCTCACATTGCGTGGATTAAAAACATTGAAGAAAAATTTGAAGTAAAGATAAAGTTTCCTATCATCGCAGATATACCTATGGAGGTTTCTTATCTGTATGGTATGATTCACTCTGCTGTTAGCGATGTGCACCCGATTAGATCTATATTTATTATTGACCCTAATCGTACTATCAGAACAATGATTTATTACCCTTCCAGCGTAGGCAGAAACATCAAAGAGATATTAAGAATGATAGATGCCTTACAAGTTGTTGATAAAGAAAAAGTAGCAACCCCTGTAGACTGGAAGCCTGGTGATGATGTTATAGTTCCACCGCCAAATACTATTAAAGAAGCTGACGAGCGTGAGCATGAAAATCATGCTGATTGTAAAGAATGGTATTTGTGTAAAACAGGTGTTTAGCTCGTTTAAATTCACTTATTTCTCTTTTTTTTAATTATATTATATATTTCTCTTTACAGGGGGATAAATTCCCCCATTTTTATTTATACTTTTTTATATTTATTATTTGAAATCTTTTTGAGTTTCTTATATTTTATTAGTAAACGCAAAGATAAAAATTATAGTCACTCAGATGAGCCGTATAGAAGTTCGCATTGCCCCAAGCTTAAATAAAAAATGGAGCATAATATATGAAGATAGCAAGTAACATAATCGAATTAATCGGAAACACGCCACTCGTTTATTTAAATAGAATTACCAAAGATTGCAAAGCTCAAATAGCTGCAAAACTAGAATGCTTTAATCCGGCTAATTCTGTGAAAGACAGAATATCAATAAGCATGGTAGAAGAGGCTGAAAAACAAGGTCTTATAGAACCGGGTAAAACAACATTAATAGAACCTACCAGCGGTAATACCGGTATTGGCCTTGCACTTGTTGCAGCTGTTAAAGGGTACAAGCTAATATTAACAATGCCGGAATCTATGAGCGTTGAGCGACGAATGCTGATTAGGGCATATGGTTCTGAGGTTGTATTAACCCCTGCTGAACTGGGAATGAGAGGAGCTGTGGAAAAGGCTCACGAACTATCCGGAGAAATAAATGATTCTTATGTACTTTATCAGTTTAAAAACCCGGCTAACCCTAAAATACATATAAAGACCACGGCCGAAGAGATTTGGAATGATACAGAGGGCAAAGTTGATATTGTAGTTGCCGGAATTGGTACAGGTGGTACGATTACCGGTATTGCTAAAAACTTTAAAGAAAAAAATAAAGATGTAAAAATTATTGGGGTAGAGCCTTTATCCAGTAGTGTTATCTCTGGTGGTAAGCCTGGCCCTCATAAAATACAAGGTATTGGTGCGGGGTTTATACCTGACGTGCTTGATGTTTCATTGTTAGATGAAGTATTTTGTGTGACTGATGAGGATGCTATAAATACTGCGAGAGAGTTATCAAGCAAAGAAGGAATTTTATCAGGTATTTCTTGTGGGGCAGCAGCTTTTGCAGCTGTACAAGTGGCACAAAGAGAAGAAAACAAAGATAAATTAATTGTTACTATATTACCTGACTATGGTGAAAGGTATTTGAGTACGTTTTTATACCAGGAATTAATGAAATCAAGTGAAAAATGAGCTTTAAAAAAATAAAAGAAGATATTCAAACTATATTTGCAAAGGACCCGGCTGCAAAGTCTATAGTCGAAGTGCTTATTTGCTATCCCGGATTGCACGCTCTTTTGATTCATAGAGTTTCTCATAAACTTTATAGAAAGAATATCCCTTTAATACCAAGGTTATTATCGCATTTTTCCAGGTCAATAACGGGTATTGAAATACATCCGGGTGCGAGAATCGGTAAAAGATTTTTTATCGACCATGGTATGGGAGTGGTGATTGGTGAGACTACAATTATTGGGGATGATGTTCTTGTATACCAGGGTGTGACCCTCGGTGGGACAGGTAAGGAGCAAGGAAAACGACATCCTACAATACAAAATAATGTTGTAGTGGGTTCCGGTGCAAAAGTTTTAGGTAACATATTAATAGGCAGCAATGTTAGAGTTGGGGCAGGGTCTGTAGTAATTAAGGATGTGCCTGATGATTCTACTGTTGTTGGGATACCAGGAGTTGTTGTTATGCATAAAGGACAAAAGCTTAGTCAATTGCAACATGATTATATTCCAGATCCTATAGTTGATGCGCTTAATAAGGTTACGGAAGAACTAAAATCCGTTAAGGACATAGTTAAATACGACTTGATTCATCATAAAGACGATTCTGAAACTGAAAACTTTACCGATGGCGCCGGCATCTGATGGCATTTACGGTTTAGTCAATGATTTGTTTAAGGTGTACGCAGTGATTATAACTTTCTTTCAGTATTACTGGTGGACAATACCTTACGCTTTCCTTTCGGATAATGGTCACATACAAAAAATAGCAACGATAAACTCCCCTTTACCTAGCGGAAAGTTTACCATTGTCTATTATATTTTCTAATTATACACCAAAACCCTCTAATAATGTGGCTTTTTCTTGTTTAATGCTTCTTTTTTATTGCTATTTATATCTATTATATTATTATTTATTTGATTATTTTCATCT
>JANQFW010000076.1 GCA_028277625.1 Candidatus Gastranaerophilales bacterium
GGGTGATAGTCATCACCTTTTTTAGGTCATCGCTGAAAGCTTTGATACAGCTTAAGTCTAACTGAAGCAACAGTGATTGATAGACAACAACCATTGCCCCCAGGGGGATAAAGTGCTGTTTTGAGCTTGAAATTAAATTTTGCGTGGCTAGCGCATCCTTTAATTTCAAGTAGGATAATAGTTTTGTATTTTTTAATACTTTATTTAATGATTTATTATTAGCATTAAAGATGTTTAATATATGTTTTTTGTTTTTATTAATAGATTGTGCTGATGTAGAATCAGCTTTATTATTTTCTTTTTTAATTCTTTTAAAGATAAATATATATTATAAAAACAAAAAATAAAAAATATTAGTTATAATTATTAAAATTTATTACAATATATTATAATTAATAAGCTTGTAGTTTATTTTGTTAAGCATATTTGTTTGCTAGTTTTTTTTATTTCCTCAAGCAGTTCTATAAACGTATTTTCAGTTGTTAAAGGGTTTATTAGGGTGCATCTTAAGTAAACTTTTCCTCTTAAGGTTGCTTTTACAATATAAAAGTGTCCACTTTCCAGAATTTCTTTCCTGATCTTATTTTGGAGCAAATTCAGGTCAGATTCTTGCTGGTCAAGGTATCTAAAACAAATAATGTTGCTTTGTGGCTCTATTGCAAGCTCAAACCGTTCTGAATTTTTTATTATTTCAGCGCATTTTTTTGTGAGATCATACATCTGAGTTACATAATCACCAAAGAATTTTGAGCCATAAACCATTAAGCTTGTGTACAGCTTTAATGCCATCATTCCCTTTGTACATTCCATTGTTCTATGTGCGAGGTTAGCCCAATCTCCGTTTTTGTCTTTTTCAAATAGATAAGAAGCTTTTTGTGAAAAGGCTTTGTAGGAATTCTTTTCATCTTTAAAAATTACTGCTGTGATAATGTGGGGCATAAGCATCATTTTATGAGCATCCCAAACAGCTGAGTCAGCGTGCTCTATACCTTTTAAAAGACTTTTGTACTTGTCTGAAATTAGAGCTGGTGCGCCGTGAGCACCGTCAACGTGAAGCCATATATCTTTTTCTTTACAAAATTTTGCTATTTCTTCTAATGCGTCATAACTTCCTGTAGCAGTGGAACAGGCACTTGCTACAACAGCAAAAATTTTCTTGCCGTCTTTGACGCCTTGATTATAAGCATCAGTAATTGTCTCAAGGGTCATTTGGTAGTTTTCATTAGTTGGTACAGAGATAGCAGCATGTTCACCTAGCCCCATTATTTGTATTGCTTTTTTGATGCTGTAGTGGTTTTGCTCAGATGTTAGAACCGCTAGCTTGCTTGATTTTTGATCAACTCCATCTGTCCATATATCTAAGCCAGTTTTTGCTTGTCTAGCTGTTAAAAGCGCAGTTAAGTTGCCTAAAGAACCACCTGATGTAAGAAATCCACCTGAGTTATTGTTGTATCCAATCAGCTTGCTCATCCATCTTATTATTTTAGTTTCAAGTATTGTATTAACAGGTCCTACTTCATATATTGCAGCTCCGTTGCTAAGCATTGCAGAAACCGCATCTGCTAGAACTGCATATGGTAGTGCAGGAGCTACCTGGTGGCCAATATATCTTGGGCTATGTAAGTGATTTGAATAGTCGATAGCTTTTATAATTAGTGATTCAAAGTTTGCACCACCTTCTTCTGAGATATCTTCATCCCATAAGTTAAGCATCTCATCGGGTGTGACGTTTGGTAATACTTCTTTTATGCTTCCTGATGTGGCGTCAGATAAATAATCGGCAAGAATATCAATTATTTTGTACCCATGTTGCTTGAAAGTATCAGAGTTATATTTTTCCGGTAGGGTACAGGTTGTATTTTTTTGCATTAGAGAGCTCCTTTAAGTAGTAATAAAAGTGGCTATTATATGAAAATAATAGCATTAAAATAATCTATGATACTCTTCATAATTTATTAACTTTATTTTAACTATCAAATAGGTATGGGTTATCAAATAATTCTTGTAAGCTTTTATAAAATTCGCAGGCGTGTTGCCCATCTGCAATTGCGTGATGGACTTGTAGTCCTACAGGCATTTTTATTATGTCGTTTTCTTCAAAGCACTTCCCCCATACAATTCGTGGGATAAAGTCATTTGTAAGGCTTTTATAAGGATTTGTGAAGGAAGTAAATGATATCCATGGTAAACAACTACTGTACACTAGGTCTTCCCTTTGGGTTTTAATTTTTAAGATAGGATTTATTTTTTCTTTATTAATGAGTTTTTTTGTTTCATCTAAAAAAGTTCTAAAATCTTTATGATATTCAGCTATGCAATTAGAGTAAAATTTTTGATTTTCAAACAGATAAGTAAATCCTGTTCCTATTTGTTCATATTGGATAGCCTTGTCATCTCTATATCTTACCCGAAATTCCTCTATTTCATTTATAGCCCTCAGTGTACAATAAAGAACTGTTAAGAAAAATGGTAAATTGTTACTTTCGCGATGTTTTAAAGTTTCTGTAATATTTAAATTGGCTGTTATAGAGAACTGTGGAGATTCATAACTTTTAAAAAAATCAAAATGTTCCTTTCTCTCCCAAGTCTCTAAGTCAATTAGTTTATACATTACACCTTCCTTTTCTGCCTACAGCCTTTATTTGATAATAATATTTTATTCAAAAATAAGCTGTTAATAAAGCAAAAATGAAAGAATCTTTATATTATTCACTGATTAGGTATACAATAGTATTTTTTAAAGTATTTTAAAAAGTATTATTTTTTTTAAATAGTTTTTTTAAATGATGATAATTTTAGTATAGTAATTTAACTTTTTCTTAACAGGTTAACAGGAGAGAATTATGATTATTACAAATATCGAAAGTGTTCCAAATAAAAAAATTGTTGAACATTTTGGAATTGTTTCTGGTAGTACAGTTAGGGCTAAGCACGTAGGTACGGATATTTTAGCTGGAGTGAAAAACTTTTTTGGCGGAGAGCTTGGTGGTTATACGGATTTATTAAATGAAGCAAGACAAGAATCTGTAGAGCGTATGATCAAACAAGCATCTTGGAAAGGTGCAAATGCAATAGTTAATGTAAGATTTGCAACATCTTCCATTACCCAAGGGGCATCTGAAATTTATGTTTATGGCACTGCGGTAAGGGTAGAGTAAGGAGTTGCCGGTATGGAAATTATAATATCTATAGTGTTATTGATTGTTGCATTTTCTAGTGGGACGCTTATAGAGAGATCTCATTATAAATCTATAAGGCTTAGAGAAAAGGCTTATTTAACTATGCCTATACTGACAACAAAAGAAGTGCCTGTTGAGCCTGAGAATATTGAAATGGTTCAACTTGTAGGTGATGGCGTGGTTATTGCGGGTGATCATTTTAAAATGTTTTTAGCCGGGCTAATTAATCTTGTGGGTGGTCGAGTTGTTACTTATGAAAGTCTTATTGATAGAGCTCGTAGAGAATCTACACTTAGGATGCTGAAAAAGGCAAGGTTAATAAATGCTGATATGATAGTTAATTTTAGAATAGAAACTACTAACATAAATTCTATTCATAATGGATCTAAAGAGCATAAAAATGCTGCTATAGAAGCCTTTGCTTATGGTACAGCTATAAGGATTAAAAAATAAGGTTATAAAAATATTTAATTTAGAATATAGAAGGTAACTACTCAGGTACTTAACAAAATTTGATTTTGCCGAGAGATTTTGATAATTTCATCAAGAATATTTTTGCCTTGTTTTTTAGCAGTTTCAATAACAGAGGCAATGATGTCATGAAT
>JANQFW010000093.1 GCA_028277625.1 Candidatus Gastranaerophilales bacterium
TATTAAAGAGCCTGATTCAAGTATAATATTATTTCCAGCAAAAGAAAAAGAAAATCTTGATTGGAATACAATTAATAAAATTGCAGAGCTAAATAAAGATTTTAAAGAGTTTATAAAAAGAATTACAAACGATATTAAAACACAAGAAATTAGAGAAGAAGAGTTTGATAAAATATTAGAAGTTGAAGATTTAGTTTTGTCAAAATAAAGGAATATAAATTAAATTAATTAAAAAAACTGGAAGAATAACATTATGATTAAACAAGATAAAGAATATTTAAAACAGGAATTTCATAGAGATATACAAAAAAGTATTAAGCAAACTATAGAACAAGCTAATTATAGGCCAACAAGATTTATTCAACTTATTGGAGATATTGGTAGTTATGAAACAGCTATAAGGCTTTTAAACGAAAAAGCAGTATCTGAAGGTTTTATAAAATTATGGGAAAAAGGTAAACTTAATTTATCTGTAGAATCAATAATACTAAACGATAATGATGGTAAATATAGAGAATTATTTGATGAGAGTTTAATAAAAGAGTGTGAAGCAAGATTAGCAAAATATTCTAGTTAAAATAAAGTTATGTAGATATTTTTTTATAGATTAAAAAGGTGAGAAATGACAAATATATTACAGGATATTTTAAAAGATACAAATTATAAATTGTCTTTGTTTAATGAAGAAGCTGAAAAACTATTAATAGAAAGAATAAGAGAAAAAGAAACAAAAGGTAAAAAGCAGTATGTTGTTAATTGTCTAGTTCGAGATAAAGAAATAGTTTTAAAGCCTGAAGAAATAGTAAGACAGCTCTATTTAGATAAGTTAATAAATGAATATAAATATCCTGTAAGTAGAATAAAGCTTGAACATGCCGTTCATTTTGGGAGAGAAATAAAATCAGCTGATATTGTCATTTTTGAAAAAGACAGATCAACTACAGAATATATAATAATAGAGCTTAAAAAGCCTAAATTGCAAGATGGAAAAAATCAATTAAGAAGCTATTGCAATGCTACAGGAGCAACAATGGCTGTTTGGACAAATGGTAACCAAATATCTTATTATAACAGAAAAGACCCTAATTATTTTGAAGAAATAACTGATATACCTAGTGTAAGCCAAAAATTAAGCGATATTTTAAATGAACCGTTTACATTAAAGGATTTAATAGTTAAAGACAAAATACTTAAAGAAGGTAAGACACTTAAGCAAATAATTGAAGAAATGGAAGATGAAGTTCTTGCAAATGCTGGTGTTGATGTATTTGAAGAATGTTTTAAACTTATTTTTACCAAGCTTTATGATGAAATGCAGAGTAAAAAGGATAAAGAGCGCATTTCTTGGGATATAGAAAAAGAATGTGATTGTGAAGTTTTAGCTGATTTAGACTATAAAGAATTTATTGAATATGTAAAAAAGATTGATGATAAAAAGTTTAGGCAACTAGAATTTAGAAATAAAGGTGAAACCGACACAGATTTAAAAGAAAAAATACAAGATTTATTTGATGGCGCTAAAAAACAGTGGCAGGGAGTCTTTTCTAATGATACTAAAATAAATTTATCTCCTTCTCATTTGTCTGTTTGTGTATCCAGTTTTCAAGATATAAAACTTTTTAATTCTAACTTGCAAATTATTGATGAAGCTTTTGAATATCTGGTAAATAAGTCCGCTAAAGGAGAAAAAGGGCAGTATTTTACACCTCGGCATGTAATTGATATGTGCGTTAAAATGCTTAATCCTCAGCGTGGTGAGCATATGATTGATACAGCTTCCGGTTCTTGCGGATTTCCTGTTCATACGATATTTAAAATAACAGGTAAATTGTTTTCTAATGCGGATATACCAGAAGAAGAAAAAGAAAATGTGCTTAAAATATTCGGCATAGATTTTGATGAAAAGGTTGTGCGTGTTGCCAGAACCTTAAATTTAATTGCAGGAGATGGGGAAACAAACGTTTTACACCTTAATACACTGGATTATGACAGATGGGAAGATGTTTTTAAGACTGAACAATGGAGAGATACATACAATGATGGATTAAAAAGATTAAAGATTTTAAGAAAAGTTGAAAAAAGTAATAAAGAATTCAACTTTGACCTGTTAATGGCTAACCCTCCTTTTGCAGGTGATATAAAAGAATCTCGAATACTCCATAAATATCATTTAGGTTTTAAAGGTAAAAAGGCTAAATCTAAAGTCGGCAGAGATATTTTATTTATTGAAAGAAACCTTGATTTTGTTAGACCCGGCGGAAGATTGGCAATAGTTTTACCGCAGGGAAGATTTAATAATACATCTGATAAAGAAATAAGAGAATATATTGCAGAAAAAGCTCGTATCTTAGCGGTTGTCGGTCTTCATCAAAATACATTTAAGCCTCATACAGGTACAAAAACAAGCGTTTTATTCCTTCAAAAATGGAATGATGACGATTCAGAGCCTAAATATTATTGCCCTAAAGTTGATGATTACCCTATTTTCTTTGCTGTTTCCGAGAAGGGCGGTAAAGATAATTCAGGTGAATATGTATACGTCAAAAATGAGGATGGAACTAAAAAAGTAGACAAGCACGGGCATTATATAATTGAGCATGATTTGCATAATCAGGGCGGTGAACTTCCAAATGGCATTGCAGAGGCATTTGTTGAATTTGCAAAAGGTGAAAAATTTTCTTTTGCGGAGGAAGCTTAGATGCAGCATTCTATTGTTAGATACGAAAATGAAGTTTTGAATTCTATTGATTTTAGATTAGACGCTGAATTTTATAAACCTGAATATTTAAAAGAAGATAAGTTAAAAAGAAAATATAAACAAATTATTCTTGGAGATATAGCATTTATTACTGATGGTCAACATGGTTATCATGAAGTTGATGAAATGTCTAATATATCACATATAACTGCTAAAAACACAAAAAATTGGTTTGCAGATAAAATTGCAGCAGATAAAATTGCTAAATGGGTTGATGACAAAAATCAAAGGTCATCTTTAATAGTAAATGATGTTTTGCTTTCAACAAGAGGTTCTGTTGGTTATACAGCTATTGTTAAAGAAAATGTTTTACCAGCAAATATTGACCAAGATATAGCAAGAATAGCATTAAATGATAAAAAAATAATATTACCAGAATATTTACTTTCTTTTTTAAACTGCAAATATGGTCAAGATTGGGTAACTAGAAATTCTTCTGGAATGGTTCAGCAAGGCTTATCTCTTGCTAAGGTAAGATTAATTCCTATACCTGTTTTAAATTATAAATTGCAAAAAATATTTAAAAATCTTATTGATAAAGCATTTAATTTTTTTAATAATAGTAAATTATACTATCAACATGCCGAAACCCTCCTATTACAAGAATTAAACCTTGAGAATTGGAAGCCTAAACATAAACTGTGGAATGTAAAAAAGTATTCAGATACAGAAGAGGCAGGGCGTATTGATGCGGAGTATTACCAGCCTAAATATGATGAAATAATTGATGCTGTCAAAAATTATAAAGGCGGTTGGGATAAGCTGGGAGAGATCATAAATATAAAAGATAAAAATTTTATGCCTGATGATGAAAATGTTTATAAATATATAGAACTTGCGAATATTTCAAATAATGGTGAAGTTACAGGACATAAAGAAGAAAAAGGAAAAATTTTACCAACTAGAGCAAGAAGAATAGTAAACACAGGGGATTTAATTATTTCTTCTATAGAAGGGTCGTTAGATAGTGTTGCTCTTATTACAGAAAAATATAATGAAGCTTTATGTTCAAATGGTTTTTATGTTGTAAATTCAGATTATTTAAATTCTGAAACTTTATTATGTCTAATGAAAGTATGCATAGGTAATCAACAACTTAAAAAAGGGTGTAGTGGTACTATATTAACAGCTATAAATAAAGATGAGTTTTCTAAAATAATCTTGCCTAAAATTAATGAACCTATTCAAAAAGAAATTAAAAATAAAATATCTGATGTCTATAAATTTAAATATCAATCAAAGCAACTCTTAGAAATTGCTAAAACTGGAGTCGAAAAGGCTATTGAGGAAAATGAAGAAGTTGCAATCGCATGGATAAATGAAGAGCTGGAAAAGTTAGGTGTTGAACTATAATGATCAAACAATTATTTATAATAGCTGGAGCAAATGGGAGCGGTAAAAGCACCTTAGCCAGCGAGCTTTTACCTGAAGAGAATCTTGAATTTTTAAATGCCGATGATATCGCTAAAGAAATTTGCCCTGAAAATATTGAAAGCGTTAAAATATCAGCAGGAAAAGAAGTTTATAAAAGGCTTAACCTATTTTTTGAAAACAATGTTTCTTTTGCTATAGAAACTACTTTATCAGGTAGT
>JANQFW010000059.1 GCA_028277625.1 Candidatus Gastranaerophilales bacterium
TCAACTCGATCTATTAATGGACAATCTTTACATTCTTCTTTATTCATACTTTTAGTATGACAGATAATTCATTTTTTTTCTTTACTTTCAAGCAGGGGGCCTGAGTAGTTACTATAGCAGGCAAATATTAAGCTTTATTAAGCATTGCCTGCTATAAGCTTGCTTACTTTTATATTATTATTTGATATTAAGATTATTTTTATCTTATATCTTTTGTGCATTTAGGCTCTTAGGGTGAAAAGAGCTTGTCTTTTAATTTGGCAATTACCTTAAAGAGATTGTTTTTATAATAGTGGGGATAATAAAAGAAATAAACAAGGGTAAGAAAAAAGCTAATTATAAGAAGGTTTAAAATAAACAAAAAGCTTAAATGCTAATTTAAATAATGAAATAATTGATTAAAAAGTTGCTTGATAAGCAATAGATAGTATTAAAGTAAAAAATGATAGGGAAATAAAATTCCGCTACAAATAAAATAATGTGGAAAATAGGGAAGTAAGATAATTTAGTGTGAAAAAACACACGACATTTAAAAATTAAATAGGAATAGGAATTTGGACGAGTAAGTTTAGGAAGCTTATAAACAGAATTGTGAAAAAATACCTCATATACCTTAATATACCTCATAGCTTATACACAATATTGCAGCTTTTATAAACTGCATTTTTTATTTTGTTCGTTGTCAAAATGCACCGTGTGATAAAATTAGGAGATGAAGCTGATGCAAAGCGAGCCTTAAAAAGAAAGCCTTATGAGGTAGATATAAAAATGAAAAAAAATTTATTCATATGAATATAAGTTTGATTAAGTTTGTAGAAATATAATATTGAAAAGTTTGAAGCTTCATTTTGAAAATGGGGCTTTATTAGTGTTTATGGTTATATTATGATAAATTTTGATTAAATATAATTAATTAAAAAATGGGGGAATGATGGAATACACACAAGCTTCTCAAGGTAGAGTATTTGTCGCGAGAATAGACGACAGCGAAGATATGATAGAAGAGATAAAAAAAATTATTAAAAAAGAAAATATAAGAGCAGGTTTTGTACACCTGATGGGGGCGCTGTCTTCAAGTAAAGTGGTGCTGGGGCCTGAAGAAAAACAATATCCGCCAAAGCCTGTTTGGTGGGAGCATAATGATGTGTTTGAAGTTGCAGGCCTGGGGGTTTTTGCTTGGGAAGAGGATGAACCTAAAATTCATATACATTCTTCTTTTGGAAATTATAAAGATGCAAAAATGGGTTGTATTAGAGAAAAAGCAGAAGTTTATCTAACTATAGAAGTGGTAATACAAGAAGTTATTAGCCCTAATATCACTAGAAAATTGGATGATAGATATAACGCAAGCTTATTAAATTTAAAATAATAATGAAAGAAGATACTTTTATAAAAATAATTAAAAATGCGCTCCCGTCTTCTGAAGATTATATTGGTGATGACACGGCTTTTATTAAAGAAAAAGATATGGTTATCACTCAAGATACTTTGGTGGAGGATGTGCATTTTAGAACATCTACGATAAGTCCATATAATTTAGCACAAAAAGCTGTTGCGGTTAATCTTAGTGATATTGCAGCAGCTGGGGCTGTACCTTCTTACTTGGTGATATCTCTTTCCCTTCCGGGGCATGTGAGAGAAGATTATATAAAAGAATTTTATAAAGGTATTAATGATATTTGCCTTAAATATAATATATTGACAATAGGCGGAGATTTGACAGGTGGAGAAAAAATAGCTATTAGTATTACTATGCTTGGTAATTGCAATGGTATACTCCCATCAGCTCGCTCTAATGCTCAGGTTGAAGATTATATAATAACAACAGGTGAGTATGGCTCCAGCTATATGGGTCTAAAGATCTTAGAGGAGACTAATGAAGCTTGTAATTTAACAGATAGGGAAAAAGAATATTTTGTTAATAAGCATATAAATCCTGTCCCTCGCGTTAAAGAGGGGCGGGTAATCGCTGAAATTAATAGTAAAAATAAATTGTGTATGATGGATACTAGCGATGGGCTTGCAGATGCTTTATTTAAAATATCAAAGCTAAGTAAAGCAAGCTTGGAGGTAGATTATAACTCTATACCTTATAATCCTGCTTTAACTAGCGTCGTTAAAACTAAGTCTGAACTTTTAAATTATATGCTATTTGGGGGAGAAGATTATGAACTGGTGGCATGTGTGACTTATGACACACTAAAAGGACTTGAGGGAAGCAGCGTAGAATTTTGTATAATAGGGAGAGTTGTCGAGAATTTTGATTCTGCTAAAATAATAATAAAACTGGATGATAAAAAATTTGAATTAACTAAAAATTTATTAGATGATAATTTATTTAACCACTTTAAGGATAACTTATGAAAATAACTGCTCTTATTCCTGCGGCAGGCTCTGGTAGTAGGTTTGATATAATTGAAAACAAGTTGTTGGCAGACTTAAATGGTATGCCTGTAATAATTAGGACTTTGCTGCAAATATCGCAAAATCCGCTTATTGATAAGATTTTAATCTGTACGTCAGTTGATATTGAAGATGAACTAAATAATCTGGTAAAACAATATGATATCCCTAAAATTCAAGCTGTTATACTTGGGGGGGGTACTCGACAGAAGTCTGTTTATAAAGGATTAAAGTATTTAAAGCCTTATGCTCCTGATTATATTTTAATTCATGATGGGGCAAGACCTTTATTAACACAGGATATAATAAATAATTCAATAGAAAAAACTTTTGAATATGGGGCTTCTATTGCTGCGGTGCCTGTAAAAGATACAATAAAAGTGGTTAAGTCTGATAAAGTAGAAAATACACCTGCCAGGCAAGAGCTTTTTGCTGTACAGACACCTCAAACATTTAATTATACTAATTTGTTTAATGCTCATGAAAAATTTAAAAACAATAATTTTACTGATGATGCTGCGCTTATAGAAAATATGGGCTTGCCTGTTGCTATATCTGAGGGTAGTTATAAAAATATAAAGATCACAACGCAGGAAGACCTATGCATAGCTGAAAATTTTGATAGGCAATTAACTAGTCCATTGCAAACCACAATGCACCACGCACAGGAATCACTATGTTTATTGCAATAAAGCTGAGTAGTAGGTCATAAGGTAGTTGAATTCCGCTTAATGCCCATATCCATCCAAAAAGTTCTAATGGATTTTGGTTGTTAATTATAGTAATGCCTATTAAATAAAGAATGCCAACAAGATTAATCGCGAAAACACCTATTAATGTTGCTATAAAATATTTTTTGAAATTGAACTTTACTCCGTTTAAATAGTGACCTACTAGAGCTGTACCTAGGATGTATCCTAGTATGTAGCCAAAACCGTTTTGGTAAATATATTCAATGCCTCCGCCTGAAGCAAAAATTTGACAACCCAGCAGTCCAGCTGTAATGTATAAGAGTATTGCAAAAATACCTAACCTTGGACCTAGTAATGCTCCTGCAAAGAGCACTAAAGGTATTTGAGGGATGTAGTAATATTTAGTGGTTATTTCATCGATACTCTTGATGTTTTTAAAAAATAATGGTGGGTTAGAAAACGCTTGTTCTGGTATGGTTAGAATGCGCAGCTCTAACTTGGTAAAAGTAGCTATAACAATCAAAAAGGCACATAAAATAGCTACTAAAACAGACCCTATTTTAATCTTTGGGTAGCTGTTTATAAATGCTTGGTATTTTGTATTGCTAAATAATCTTTTATAGATATTTTTAAACTTTAGATATTTCGAATTTTTTACTAAGTTCATTTTTCAACACTTCAAACATTTCTTTAAAGTTAGTACTCCAGATATTTTCAGTCCACATTATCAGTGCATCTTCGTCATTGTCCTGATAATACTTGGGCCGTGCTCCAAGACTTTTGAAGCCATATTTGTAGTATAAATTTTGAGCTGGAACATTAGACGCTCTTACTTCTAGTGTAATCCATTTTGCCATATTTTCATAGCAGGCATCTACTATTTGTTGCAGCAGTAATTCGCCGATAGATTTTTTCCTGTAATCTGGGGCGACCGCTATGGTTGTTACATGGGCTTCTTCTTGTACTAACCAAAACCCACAGTACCCAATGACTTTGCCAGTTTCTATATCTTCTGCTGTAAAATAATAACCTAGGTCATTATTCATTTCAGAAAGAAATGATTGTCTTGACCAGTGGTGTTCACCAAAAGAAGCACTCTCTATTTCCATAATCTGGTCTACGTCTTGCTTGTGCATTTTTCTTATTAGTATTTTATACAACGTTGATATCTCATATTTTTTTATTATTTTATTCTATCTCTTAAAAAATTATAAGCTAAATATTATTCTGGTTCAAAATTAAATTTTAGACTATTTTTTTCAGTGCTTAGCCCATTTTACTTTACTGTTTAGAATTTTTGAAAGGCAAATTGTATATATTTCAGCTATTAATATTATTGATTTTGTATAGTTAGTATTGGAATATTTTAAGTATGAACGTTTAAATAATTATAATTTTTTATAAGTTTTAAGCTTATCTTTTTAGGGAAGACACGGATTGGAGCCATAAATGTAAATTAATTATTTATTTAGTATTTTATTTTTTAAAAGGTTTTTTAATTGCTTAAATTTAAGGATATTTTTTAGTAAGAGTAAAAATTGCCTGGTACTGATGAGTGAAAATTAAGAAGGAGGGATATATGAGCTTGACGCTAGTTAAATTATTAGCAGGAACATTGGTTATTTATATACCATTATTATGTACAACAGAAGCATTAGCAAAAGTTAAGAAAATTCTTCATATTGCATCTTATCATGATGCTTATAGCTGGACTCATAAAATTGATAAAGGAATAAGAAAAGGTTTGAAGCATGGCTTTAAAAATACCCCTCATCAGTACAAGGTATTTTATATGGATACAAAAAGAAAAAATGCACCTGAAGAAATAGCATCAGCAGCAGAGCAAGCCATAGACCTTATTAAATCCTGGAATCCTGATATTGTTATTACATCAGATGATAATGCAACAAAGTATGTTGCATCTCCATTAAGAGATACAGGAAGAAAGTTTGTATTTACCGGAGTTAATAATGAGCCTTATAAGTATAATTTACCAAATTCTAATGTGACTGGTATTCTTGAAAGATTTCATACTAATGACGGCATTCAGTTGTTGCAAATGCTAAAACCTGGTAGTAAAAAAATCGTTATGCTATCTGATGATTCTATTACAGCTAAATTGAGTAATGGTCAGCTTGAGTCGGCATTGAGAAGAGAAAATATTGATCTTTTAGGTTTGCATTATACAGGTTCATTTGAAGAATGGAAAAAGTTGGTAAAAAATTATCAAGGTAAAGCAGATGCTTTTTACGTTACTGTATATTTTACGATGAAAGATAAAGACGGTAACTCTGTTTCTGGTCATGATGTGTTACAGTGGACAATAGAAAATTCAAAAATTCCTGAAATTGGATTTTGGCCATTTGTGACTGATCATGGCGGCTTAGTTGCAATTGGTGTTGATGGTATTGAACAGGGGTATACAGCTGCAAAAATAGTGGCAAAAATAATGAAAGGCACTTCTCCTTCTAAAATACCGCCTAGAATTACAAATAAGAGTACTTTGTATATTAATGCTAAAAGAGCTAAAGAGTTAAATATCCAAATTCCTGTAGAATTGGCAGAAAGTGTTAATATCGTAGAAAAATAAACTGATTGTGTATGTAAATTTTATTAATTTAAAAGTTAAAAAATTTATATGCTTAGACCTTTATACATAAGTTATAGACGTTACTTCTTTAGTGATAAAGGACATTAAGAAATATTAAGGTTGGATGAGTAAATAATAATTGTGGTTTTTAGAGAATCTATGTTTGTTTTTTGAAAAATGAGGTTGATTATTTTCAAAAATCTAATTAGTATTAAATTATTATTATTTTTCTTTTTAAGAAAATAAGTTTTGATTATATTAAATTTAATAACTTAATAGTAATTAAAGTTAAATGGTTAATTATTTAGTTTGAGTAGAAATCCAAAAAGGAGTGTTAGATGGGCTTAAGAAAGTTTAAGTTACTAGCAGGCGCTTTAGCTGCTTCAGTGTTATTATCTTGTACAACACAAGCATTTGCAGAGGGTAAAAAAGTTCTTCATATTGCGTCTTATCATGATGAGTATAGCTGGACGCATAGAATTGATAAAGGAATACAAAAAGGATTGAAGCAGGGGCTAAAAAACATGCCTCATGAATATAAAGTATTCTATATGGATACAAAAAGGAAGAATAAGCCGGGAGAGGTAGCTGCAGCAGCGGAAGAAGCTAAAAAGCTTATTAAATCTTGGGATCCAGATTTAGTTCTTACATCAGATGATAATGCTACGAAATATGTAGCTTCTCCATTGAAGGATACTGGTAGAAAGTTTGTATTTACCGGAGTTAATAATGAACCTTCGAAGTATAGTTTGCCAAATGAAAACGTGACTGGTATTCTTGAGAGATTTCACGCTAGTGATGGTATTCAACTTTTAAAGATGCTTAAACCTGGCAGTAAAAAGATTGTTATGATGTCAGATGATTCTATTACCGGTAAACTCATTAGCGGACAGCTTGAGCCTGCATTGAGAAGACAAAATGTTGATCTTTTAGGGGTTCATTCTACTGGTTCATTTGAAGAATGGAAAAGTTTAATTACAAAATATCAGGATGAGGCAGATGCTTTTTATGTAGTTGTATACTTTACTATGAAAGATAAAAATGGTAATGCTATTTCTGGACCTGATGTTTTAAAATGGACTAGGGAGCATTCAAAAATTCCTGAAATTGGATTTTGGCCATTTGTAACAGATCATGGCGGCTTGGCTGCTATTGGTGTTGATGGTGTTGAGCAAGGTTATGTTGCAGCTAGAACTGCAGCAAAAATAATGAAAGGTGTTTCTCCTTCTGATATACCACCTAGAATTACAAATAAGAGTATTTTATTTATCAATGCTAAAAGAGCCAGAGAACTACATTTAAAAGTTCCTGGTGAATTAGTAGAGAGTGCAAATATAGTAGAAAAATAGAATTGTATAAAATAATAAACTAAGTATTTAGGGTGTTAAGACCAAATTTAGCTAGAGGTATAGCAGAACCCTCCTTATGTATATGTATACTAAGGAGGGTTTAACATTTATTTTATCAGTAGTTCTGTTGAGTTCTAAATAAAAATTTTTTATATTTGATCAGTATAAATGTTGGAAGTAAAATAAAATAAGAAAAAATAATAAGGAGAAAAAATGCTTTCAGCCCCATTTGTAAGTAAAAATTGGATCTGCGCAACGGAAAACTTTGATGATGCAAATTGGGTTATGGTTGGCATTCCTTATGACGGTACTTGTTCTTATCGTCCTGGGACACGATTTGGGCCAGAGTTGATAAGGTTGGCATCTTGGGGGCTTGAAAGTTATTCTCCTGTTTTGGATAAAGACTTTCAATATGTTAATTTTTTTGATGCAGGTGAGTTGGATTTGCCTTTTGGCAATAGGGATAAAACTTTAGACATTATCAAAAATACAGCAAAAGAAGTTTATGCGGCCAATAAAAAATGGTTTGGTATAGGTGGAGAGCACCTTGTAACATTGCCGGCGATGCAGGCATGTTTTGAAAAATATAAAGATATAGCGGTTTTGCATTTTGATGCACATGCTGATTTAAGAGATGATTATATGGGAGAAAAATTATCTCATGCTACTGTAATAAGGCGAGTATCTGACTTTGTAGGTATGGAAAATATTATTCAGGTTGGCATTCGTTCAGGGCCAAAATCAGAATTTGATTTAATAAAAAAATATAATACTCTGGCTAAAGGCATTAATGACTTTTCTAAAAAATTAGAAAAAATAAAAAATAGACCTGTATACCTGACAATTGATTTGGATGTATTGGATCCTTCTATTTTTAGTGGTACTGGTACTCCTGAGCCAGGTGGGCTTAGCTTTGCTGACTTGTTAAACTATTTAAAGGAAATGACAGGTTTAAATATTGTAGGAATAGATGTGGTTGAGCTTTCGCCACATTATGATTTGTCAGGTGTATCTGCGGTGGTGGCCGCAAAGCTTATACGGGAATTATTATTATTATTTAACTAGTAATAATATAGAAATAATAAGCTCTTATTTGTCTAATAATAATCAGTTAAAAATTTATTATAATTTTATTAATTAGCTTTCTAGTGTTTGTTTTTTCTAATGTAAGTTCAATTAAATTATAATAAATTTTTTAAGTGTATTTTGTAATATAAATCTGTAGGCAATGATTTGTCAAATCTTTTGGCTTTCTCTGTATGACGAGATTAATATATAACTAGTATAGCTACTGTATTGAGATTTTACTTTTTTAAGATAGTATATTAAAATAAAGTTTATGTTTTGACTTTATGATGTTATTTTACTTTTGAAATTTTATTTGAATATTAAATTAGTTGAGTTAAATTCTAAGATCTTTAACTCGAAATTTTGTAAGAAATTATGAGAGTTTAGGAAGGTTAAAATGAAAGACGGAAACTTTAAGAACAAAAAACTCATTGGAAGAGCTTTGCTATTTTCAGTAATGTTAGGCGTTGTGCATGGAGCAAGCGCACAGACCGTACCTCAAAATGCAGTAAGGCCCCTTAAAAGTATTGAAGCAGGTAAGTTTAACACTCCAGAAGACACTGTAAACCAAGGTGTTAAAAAGTACAAAAATAAACAAAATATTGGAGAAAAATTAAAGATTAGAACTCAGCAAAGAGATGCTGATGACAAGTCTAAATATGCAGACAAAACTTTTGAATTGAAGGGTGTAGAATTCCACGGAAACAGTATTTTTAAAAATTCTTATTTGCAAAAACAAGTAGAAGATTTAATCGGAGTTACTGTAACAATTGGAGATGTGCATGAAATAGCAAGAGAAATAACCCAACTCTATAGAGAGAAGGGTTATATTACTTCTTTCGCTTATTTGCCACCTCAGACTATAGCTGATGGTATCGTAAAAATTGATATCATGGAAGGTAAAGTTGGAAATGTTAAGGTGCAAGGTAATAAGTGGGCTAAAGAATCTTATATTAGAAAAAATATTTTTGCTCAAAAGAAAGTTAGAGAAGGTGACGTATTTAATGTTAATTACCTTAAAAAGGCAGCAAATAAATTAAATGCTCCAAATTATTTAAAGGGTAATGTAAAAGTAGTAAAAGGTGAAGTCCCAGAAACATCAGATATAGTTCTTGATGTTGAAGATAGATTGCCTATAACCCTAAGCGCTGGCGTTGACAATATGGGTATTTACTATATTGGAGACTATAAGGCTAATGTTACAGCTGGAATAGAAAATTTAACCGGTTATGGTGACAGGCTTTCTGGCAGTACTTTTTTTACAGGTGGTATGTTTGGTGTGGGCACAAATTATGCTTTACCTTTAGGGAGCAAAGGAACCGAGCTAAGATTAGGTTATAACTATACAAAAGTAAAGCTTTTAAAAGATTTAAAGCCTGCCAACATTAGGACAGATTCCCAAAACTATCACGTAGGCTTATTCCAACCTCTTTTAGAAGGACAAACATACAGTTTGACTTCTGATATTGGTTTTGATTTTAGGCATTCTAATGGTACTATTTTGGGTCAAACCCTTTCCGGTAACAAATATGATCTAAGAATATTAAGAACAGGTTTAAACTTAGCTAAAGATGATTCTCATGGTAAATGGGCATCGCGAATAGAGTTAAGTGCAGGTTTGCCAATATTTGGCGCATCTGATACAGACAATACTGTACCTAAAAGTGCATTTACAAAGCTAACTACAAGATTAATGAGGTTACAAAATTTACCTTTAGGTATGCTGGGTGTGTTTAGGTTTAATACACAGTTAGCATCAGATCCGCTAAGGCCAATTGAAAAAATGGCTATAGGTGGCATGTATACAGTAAGAGGCTATGAAGAAAGTTTATTAACAGGTGATCAAGGATACTATATGAGTGCTGAGTTAAGAACTCCGATATTCTTCCTGCCTCAGATTAATGAAAACATCAGATTAAAAGATAGAGTTAGATTTATTACATTTTACGATATGGGATATTCTAAAGACCGCAGAGACAGCAGAGATTCTGCAACCTATAGAAATTATTTGCAAAGTGCTGGCTTTGGATTTAACTATGCCTTTACAAAATATCTTGTAGGTAATGTTAACTTTGCTTTCCCATTTGGTAAGAAAAGAGACATAAGGCAGGATAGTATGAAAGTTCACTTCTCATTATCCTCTAATATATTTTAATAATTTTTTATACTAACCCCAAGGATTCACTGTTAAAGAGGAAATAATTTATTTAAGGCATTTATATTTAATTTTCTTTGCCGGGTTAGTTTACGTCCAAAGAGAGTATTCAAGTCAAGTTTAGATATTAATTAGTAACAAATTAACCAAGGAGTGTTAATTAATGAAGGGAAACTTAAATAAGAATTTAAAACTATTAACGGCAGTTATGCTGGGATTAAGTGTAGGCAATAGCGCGTTTGCTACATCGCCTCCTCCTACATCTGCTAATTTGCCTGTGCCTAGTAATATAGGAACAGGTGCTACTGTTCAGTATGATGGCAATGCTGCTCTTACAGCAGGTGCTGTAGCGGATCAGTCTGCAGCTGCATCACAGGCTAATGCAGCTTCTGCTATGAATGTTAATGTTAATAATCCTTATATAACAATTGATTATAATTCTTTTAACGTGGCAAGCGGAAAAACCGTAAATTTTAATTTTAATGACCCAAGTCAGGTTGTATTGAACCAGGTAACCACAAGTGGTGTGGACTATGCTTCTAAAATATACGGATCCATTAATTCAACCGGCGGCGGTATGATAATTCTTTCCAACCCTAATGGCTTATTCTTTAATGGAGCACAGATAAATGTTGGCTCATTTATAGGAACAACAGCTGGCGTGTATGGATCCCCAACATTTGATGGTGATGGAAATGTAAGTAATATTACATTTGGTGATCCTTCTGGTACGCAGGTTGATTATGGTATTAGCATAAGTGGTGGAACTTTACAAGCTGCTAAAAATCTTATGATGCTTGCTAGTGGTATTAAAATAGATGGTTCTGCTAATTTAGTAGCTGGAACTAATGGTTCGTCAACAGGAAGTTTAGGCTTAGTCGTTGCAAAATCTGCAGATTTAGAAGTTGATTCTAATGGTTTGTATAGACATACTGATGATATGCTTATTGCGTCTACCGTTGCAACCTCTAATATAAAGTATTTTAATGGAACAAGTTATGACTCAGCTCCAACCGGTGAATTTATGAGTATTGGTAGTGGTACTAACATACAGGCTTATAAATCCGTTACTCAAACCGGTGAAGTTGACAATGTATTTATTGCTGCAGAATACGGAGCTTTGAGTGGAGTTGTAAACCTTGATGGTGTTATGGCAACCGATTCCTCTGTTGCTCAAAATGGAAGTATTACTATATATGCTAGTGACGACATAAACCTTAAAGCGCAGCTATGCGCAGGTAATACATCAGGTTCAACCCCAACTGGCGGTGAGATTGATGTTTATTCAAAGAATGGAACTGCTACAGTAAAAAATGATATTAGCATAACTAATGGTGAAATTGTCATTGAAGCAGAAGATATTGTCCTTAGTGCGCCTGACGGTGGTGGAGCTACAGTTATAAAAACATCTAATACTGATGCTGGTGGTACAGGTGAAACTGAGTTGCTTGCTAATAGCTTTACTATTGGTGCAAATGTCGATTTAAGAAAAACCGGCATATTAGAAATTGAAAAGAAAACCGGACAGTTAAACCTTGCTACTGATATTGATATTAGTGCTGTATCTTCACCTAGTGAAATTTTAGCCAATATTGAGTTTGGCGGTCAGTCTGGTGTAACTGTAGGTGATCTGGCAGCTTTAAAGACCAAATTGGATGGCCTGGGCATTTTAACAGGTGAAATTGAATTTGATCAATTAGCTGACCTTAATGTAACTTCAGGACAATTAACAGCATTTAACGCTGTACTTGATAAGCTGCAAAATGTTGATATTGTTGGAGACTTTGCCCTTGATGTAGCAGGTGATTTTACTCTTGATGTACCTGTTGATGTTAAGGGTGTTTTAGATATTACATCAAGTGGTACTTTAACAATTGCTAATGATGTTTATACTAATAATAATAATTTAAATTTAATAGCCAATAACTTAGTCTTCTCTACAACTGGTGGATTAGGTACTAATGTTCATACTTCTAATACTATTGCTGGCGGCAATGGAGAGATTAGTTTAAGAACTGATGCTTTAACAGTTGGTTCAAATGTAGATCTAAGAAAGGCAAAGAAAATTAGTCTTTCTGGGCGTAATAATGATTTAGATCTTTCAAATATAACTTTGCCATCTAGTGGTATTGGTGATTTAGCACTGGATATTGATTTGTCTTCAGTAGCTATTAGTGACTACGGTTTATTGGAGTCTGTACTTAGTGGTATAACAGGATTTACAGGTACAGTAAATCCTGGAAATCTTGCTAGTTTGAATATTAGTAATGCACAGATTACAGCATTCCAAAATATACTTAATAAGTTAGAAAACGTACATTCTGTAGGCTCTATGAGCTTGGCGATTGATAATGCAGCAGCAGGTGAATTTATTTTGGATACTTCTCTTACTTCTAGTAGTACATCAGGTACTGCAATTAGTATTAATGCAACAGGTAATTTAAGTGTTGAAGCTCCAATAAATACTAGCGGCGGTGATATTTCATTAATTGCGGGCGGTAGCCTAAAAACTGATGATGATATCTATTCAGCTGGCGGTAATATTCATATGCAAGGCTCATCTGTCATGTTACAGCCAAGGTATAATGGAGCCTATACTAATATTCATACATCTAATACAAAAGCCGGTGGTGATGGAGAGATTACATTAAAAGCTGATAGCTTTAATATTGGATCTAATGTTGATTTAAGAAAAACAAGTAAGTTAATAATTAAAAAGAAAACTTCTGACTCTCCTTTAGAGTTAAGCGATATAACCTTACCATATGATTTTGGAGGTATGGATATTTTAGCAAATATAGATATTGGTGCTGAAACCGGCGTTGATGTATCTGGTTTATATAATTTACTTAACTCAGTAAACATTGGTGATTTTTTAGGAAATTTAACAATTAATGATGTTGAGGATTTAAACTTGACATCATCTACAGCGCAGCAGTTTTTGACAGTAATGGCTAAGCTTAAGCATGTTCATACAAATGCTGATACGTTAAACATTGCACTTGATAATAGCAGTGGGGCATTCACAATTGCAGGATTGGATAATTCTGACTATACACATACTGGGAATCTTAATCTGACTGCGGTGAATCCTTTAGTACTGGATGCAGATATAGAAGTGTTATCCGGTGATTTTGGCGTGACAGTTGATTCTTCAGCAGGCATAGGAGCACCTATAGCATTTACCTCTACTGCTAATATTGAAGCTGATAATATTAATATAACTGCTGATACTATTAATTTAAATCCAAGAGCTACGGGTGTGTATACTAACATTCATACAGCTGATTCTCCTGGTGCTGGTACAGGTGAAATTACCTTAACTGGTGATACCTTTAACATTGGCGCTGACGTAGATCTCAGAAAAACAAGTAAGATTAATCTAGTTAAGAGATCTGGCGGGACCTTGAGTCTTTCTGATATTAACTTGGCTGGTGACTATAGTAATTTGACTATTCCAACAGCGATTTCATTAAATGCTCAAAATGGTGGAGCTATAGATGTAAGCGATCTTTCTTCATTATTGAGTAATTTCGCAGGATTCTCAGGTCAAATCGATGTACTAAAGGAAATTGTTGATCTTACTTTTGGAGAGGCTTCTGCCGCAGGACAATTTGTAGCGGTATTGAGTAAGCTGCAAGATGTACATACAACAGGCGATTTGACAATTGTACAGCAGCAGGGTGATTTAACCTTATCAGATGCTTCATTCTGGACTCATAATGGAGACTTTACATTAAACGTAGAAAATGGTACAGCAAATGTTCCAAGTGATTTAGCTAGTTCAGTTAGTGGTACATTTGATGTTATAGATGCTGGTGACGATACCACTTCCGGTGGTGGTGATGATACAACCAGCGGTGGCGGAGACGACACAACTTCCGGTGGTGGCGATGATACAACGTCGGGTGGAAACACAAATCCTCCTCCAGCTACAGATGTAATCAGTGATCCTGATAATTTAACCGATGATCAATTAACTGATGCCCTAAATGATGCTGATACAGTGGATGATATTGTTGATAACGCAACAACCGATCAGCTTGAAGATATTGCCGAAAATGGTGTATCTGATGAGTTCTTAAATGAGATTATTGATAACATTGGTGAAACAGGTAGCGATGTTACAGAAGATACAGTCCAGCAAATTGCAAACAATACACAAGCTGCTCAAAATATAGTAGAGAATAGCTCAGCATCAACAGTAACAAGTGTTATTGCTAATGGTGGTGCTACAGAAACGCTAGTTGATGCTATTGTGAACAGTACTAATAAAGAACAAATTATTGAGACATTAGCTAATGATACTGAGGCATTAGGTGACTTAATGAAAAACGTTGGTACAGGAGATAGCAATGTTAGTGCGTCTACCATTGCAGATTTTGTACAACAAGCAGCAGCAACAGATGGAGCTAAAACTGTAGTTACAGAAGCAGTTAAAAATACAGAAGCTGCTAAAGCTGTAGCGAATGATACAGAGGCTGTAATAGCTATTGTGAATAATGTTGGTACAGGCTCTACAGATATATCTGCTGATGTTGTTTCTGATTTAGTAGCCGCGGCTCCTACAACAACATTGTTAGCGGTGGTTGCGGATAATGCGACAGTAGCTCAAACAGTAGCTACTGACACAGCTACTGTAACAGCTATTTTAAATAACGTGGGAACTGGAGATGATAATATTAGTGCTGCAGTAGTTACAGATTTAGTAAAATCAGCTCCAGTGACAACATTGTTAGATGCAGTTGCAGATAATGCTACGGTAGCAGAATCTGTTGTTAGCAGTCTAGATACAGTGAAAGCTATTGTTCAAAATGTTGGAACTGGTGGTAGTAAAATTTCAGTATCTACAGTTGTTAAGTTGGCCAAAAAGGCTGTGAGTAAACAGTTAGTTGCAGCTGCTACAGATTCTACAACTGGTAACACAGAAGTAGCTGATACAATATTAAATAATGATACTGTAATTGATAAGATTTCTGATTTGTCAGGTTCAGATGTCTCAGAAGTTATTGATAATGCTAAAGTATTCTCAAATGTAGGCTTGCAGGTCAATAGATTCAAGCTAATGAAGAAGCTTGCTAAAGCCAAAAAAGACGTTGTTAAGCAAGCTGTTAAAAAGAATAAAGTTGTTGGTAACGACCTTGTTGACACGTTTGTTTCTATTATTGAAGCTGCACCTCAATTTGCAAAGCAGAGCACGGCTAATAATATTAAGCAATCTTCACAAAAAAGTGGCTCTGGTAATTCAGGTGGAGGTGCTGGCAGTGGTACAGGTAGTACAGGTGGTGTTGCACCTACAGTTCCTAGCCTAAATGTAGGAATGCCTTCAGTTGCACCTCCTCCAGCAGTTGATGTTAGTTCTGTAACTGGTGGCGCCCCAGCTGGAGCTCCAGGCGGAGTTGGTAATATATCACCAGCTGCTCCAATGAATGAGCCTGCTCATATTAATAAGAAGTCATCAGATGATGATCATGGCAAAGAACATAAAAACGACGATGATCATAAAAATGATTACAACCAAGGTGGCAATCATATGAATCAAAATAAAGTTCAATTGGAAAAAAATCCGGTTAATAATAAAAAAAGAGTTAAAAAAGTTTATAAACTAGGCAATTTTAACTGGTTGAACTAGCTAACCTTTACAAAAACTAAAATAAGCAAAGCAGTCGGATTTATTTTCGGCTGCTTTTGCCTTTGAAGCTGATGACTATTACACTTTATTTTTACTTGATTTTTAGATAAAATACATTCATATATAAAAGTTTTTTTTAATAATATTTTATAAATATAAATAAGTAGGTATACGTAAAATGGAAGCATTAGAAACAAAATATGAAGTAGTAATAGGCCTTGAAGTTCATGCTCAGATGAAAACAAAAACAAAAATATTCTGCGGCAGTACAACAGAATTTGGGCAAGAGCATAACTCTCAAGTATGTCCTGTATGTTTGGGATACCCTGGAGTATTGCCTGTTTTAAATAAAGAAGTAGTAAGAATGTCTGTGTTAACCGGCTTGGCATTAAATTGCGAAATTGCAGAGTATTCTAAGTTTGATAGAAAACAATACTTTTACCCGGATTTGCCAAAGAATTATCAAATATCTCAATATGACATGCCTATTTGTAAAGAGGGTTGGCTTCAAATTGGTGAGAAGAAAATAAGAATTAACAGGATTCATATGGAAGAAGATGCAGGTAAACTGCTTCATGCCGGTGCTGCAGGCTTAGCAGGCTCTAGCTATAGTTTAGTTGATTATAATAGAACCGGTATACCTCTTATGGAAATAGTTAGTGAGCCTGATATTTCTTCTGCTGAAGAAGCTCGTGCCTATATGGAGGCTCTAAGAGAGATAGTCAGATATGTTGGGGTTTGTGATGGTAACCTGGAGGAAGGTAGCTTAAGGTGTGATGCGAATATTAGTATTCGGCCTGAGGGGCAAAAGGAATTGGGAACCAGGGCTGAAGTTAAAAATATGAATAGTTTTAGAGCACTACAGCGTGCAATTGAGTATGAAATTGATAGACAGGTTGATATTGTTGAGGCTGGCGGTAAAGTTGTTCAGGAAACAAGATTGTGGAACGATGAAAAGGGTATTACGAGCTCTATGAGAAGTAAAGAAGAAGCTCATGATTATAGATACTTTCCAGAGCCTGATTTAGTACCCTTAAAGATTGATAGAGACTGGGTTGAGCAAATAAGAAAAACAATGCCGGAATTGCCTGAGGCTAAAAGAAATAGATATATAGCTGAACTTGGTCTTTCAGAGTATGAGGCAGGGGTTCTTGTTGATTCTATGGAGATGGCTAAATTTTTTGATGAAGTTGTTAATGCTGGTGCAAATGCAAAAGCTTCATCTAATTGGCTGATGGGAGATATTACAGCTTATTTGAAAGAAAATAAAGTTGAGCTTGCTGATACTAAATTATCAATTCAAAATTTTGCACAAATGATTGATTTGATTGAAAAAGGTACTATTTCTAAAAATATAGCTAAAACTATTTTAATACAGCTGATTGAAAAAGGTGGTACTGCTCAAGACATAGTTAAAGAACAGGGATTGAGTGTAATTAGTGATGATTCTGCGATTAAAGATATAGTTGTAAAAGTCGTGGAAAATAATCCTAAAGAGGTTGAAAAATTTAAAGCCGGCAAAAAACAAGTACTTGGTTTCTTTGTAGGGCAAGTAATGAAAGAAACAAAAGGTCGCGCAAAGCCTGATGTTGTTAATAAAATGCTTATTGAAGAATTAAATAAATAAAAAAACATTGAGCATTATAATAAAATGGTTGAAAAAAATTTCGGTATCCCGTAGAATCACACATGAAAGAGTTTTTAAATAAATTCTTTTTTTACTCCTTTATAGTGCTATTAGACTAAAATTTAGAGATAATATTATGAATGAATTAATTAAAAAAGCAGAAGAAACTCATAACCTATCAAAAGAAGAACTTGTGACTTTACTTTTAGATGATAATCTTAATCAAGAGATTTTTGACGCGGCAAATAGAGTGAGACACAAATATGTAGGTGATGAAGTTCATTTAAGAGGGCTTATTGAGTTTTCGAATATATGTAAACAAAATTGTTTATATTGTGGATTAAGGCGTGATAATGATGAAATAACTCGCTATAGGCTTGAACTTGATAAAGCTGTAGAGTTTGCGGAAAAAGCGAGCTCTTATGGGTATAAGACTGTTGTGCTTCAGTCAGCTGAAGATTCATTTTTTACAGTAGATAAAATGAAATATCTTATTGGTAAGATTAAAGATTTAGACCTAGCCCTAACCTTAAGCATCGGAGAAAAAACAAGAGAAGAATATGAAGAATATAGAAAAGCCGGAGCTAATAGGTTTCTTTTAAGAATAGAGACAACTGATAAAGAGCTTTATGAGAAACTTAATCCAGGTATGAGTTTTGAAAATAGAGTAAGGTGCTTAAAAGACATAAAGGAGCTGGGCTACGAACTTGGTACCGGCTGTATGGTAGGTTTGCCAGGACAAAGTATTGAATCTCTTGCTGATGATATATTGTTTTTTAAAGAAATAGGTGCTGATATGATTGGAATAGGTCCTTTTATTCCAAATCATAACACTCCTTTAAATGATTCAGAGGGAGGAACATTTGAGATGTCAGTAAAAGTAATGGCCTTAACAAGGTTAATGTTGCCTGATATAAATATTCCTGCTACAACTGCAATGGAAACTCTTAATCCTAAAGGGCGTTTAATTGCGCTACAAAGTGGAGCAAACGTTGCTATGCCTAATGTAACAGAAGGCGAGTATAGAAAATATTATGAATTATATCAAGGCAAAATATGTGTAAATGATACTCCCGCACACTGTAGATCTTGTATAACCGGTAAAATTGGTAGCATAGGTAGAACGGTGTCTCAAGAGTATGGATTTAGAAAGAAGTCTTGCTCTTCTGGCGGTTGCAGCTCAGGTGGTTGTTGCGGTGGCTGTTAATGTGGCTTGTGCTTTAACTGCAACAACCCTTAGAACAACAGTTAGAACTAGCGTATTCATTTTTACCTTTATTTTTTATGCATTCTTGACAATTTGAAGCTATTAGGCCTTGCTCAGAGTATCTATGATAGCCTTTCATCCATTTAGGCTCCTTGCAAGGGCATATTTGAGAAAATTGAAAAAACTTAACGAATTTGTCTAGTGTATCACCAGTGATAGCATGTTCTAATAAATTGGCATTTTCTTCAGCAGCTTCAGGGATAACTTTAAGAATGTTTATAAGAAAATTTTGAATTATTTCTTGCCTTTCTATAAGGCCTTTTGCTATATCATCTCCTATATCTGTAAGAGTAATAAGCTCATAAGGAGCATAATTTATAAAGCCCCGCTCTCCAAGGTTTTTTAAGGCTTCTGATACTGATGATGCCCCAATCCCCAACATTGCACAGATATCTTTTGCTTTTGCTGCCTTTTTTTCTTTAGTTATTTTATATATAGCTTTAATGTAGTTTTCCTGGCTAGCTGTGAGTTTTTGTTGTTTACCCATATTGATTCTTCCTTTTGACTGATTTATTATAAATGTTATGGTAAGCCGAAAAAAATTCAATGCCCCAGATTTATTCATATAATAAAAGATTAAATCACAGTAACAATATTATAACAATAACTTTAAAAATCAGCTGGATTGTAATAAAACTTACTTATAGAAATTTAACAAATAAAACCCTATAGGGGAGGTTATTAAAATTGGTGATTAAAGGCAATAAAAAAATAGCAGTAGCAATGAGTGGCGGAGTTGATAGCAGTGTTTCTGCTTTGCTGTTAAAAAATCAAGGCTATAATGTCATAGGTCTTACTGGAATAATGCACGACAGTGAAGATGCAGATGCTTTTATTGAAAAATCAAGGCATGTTTGTGAAGTGATCGGCATTGAACATTATGCAGTGGACCTTAGGGCAGAATTTAAAGATAAGGTTGTAAGTTATTTTGAGCATACTTATAGACAAGGGAAAACCCCAAATCCTTGTGCTGTTTGTAACAAAAATATAAAATGGGGTTCTTTAAGAAAATATGCGGTTGAGAAGTTGGATGCGCAGTACCTTGCTACTGGTCATTATGCAAGAATTTTAAATGATAATGGTTTTTATAAGCTTGTAAAAGTTGAAGATGCAAAAAAAGAACAGCTATATATGTTGTTTGAGCTTGAACAAGAAGATTTAAAATATACTATTTTTCCGCTTTCCAGCTATAAAAAAGTAGAAGTAAGAGAAATAGCTAAAAGTAATAATCTTCCCTGTGCGGAGTCGCCAGAGAGTCAGGATGTTTGCTTTATAAAACCTCCTACGACAACGCAAAAATACCTGGAAGATGTATTGGAAGCTAAACCTGGTGATATTATAGATATTCGGACTGATAAAGTAGTTGGCAAGCACTACGGAATACACAATTTTACAATAGGACAGAGAAAAGGAATTCGAGTAAGCGCTGATATCCCTCTTTATGTAATATCTATAGACGCTGAAAATAGCAAAGTAATTATTGGGCCAAAAGAAAGTGCTTATAAAAAAGAATTTAGGGTTGAGGATGTAAATTGGCAGCATAACATCAGTAACATACAAGATTATAGAGTTTTAGTTAAAGTTAGATATAATTCTCCGGCTGTAACTGCTACAATAACTGCAAATGAAAATGGCAATGTCATAGTGCAGGCTGACGAACCTGTGTTTTCGATAACCCCCGGACAAGCAGCTGTTTTTTATCATATAGATGAAGAATACTTGATTGGTGGAGGTTGGATTACTTATACTGATTAATTGATTGAAGAATTTTAAAATTAACATAGCAATGAGGATAAAGAAAAAGGGAGTATTATGAACCTTGAAACATTAGCAATACACGGTGGACAAGAAGTTGATCCTACGACAGGCTCAAGAGCTGTACCAATATACCAGACAGCTTCTTACGTATTTGAAGATACTAATGATGCAGCAGAGTTGTTTGCGCTGCAAAAATTTGGCAATATATATACAAGACTAATGAATCCTACAACAGATGTTTTAGAAAAAAGGGTTGCGTTGCTTGAAGGTGGTGTTGCAGGTCTTGCAACAGCATCAGGTCAAGCTGCAATAACTTATGCTTGTTTAAATATAGTAAAGCCTGGCGATGAAATTGTCTCATCCTCAAAGCTTTATGGCGGAACTTATAACTTGTTTGCTTATACATTTGCAAGGCTGGGCATTAAAGTCCATTTTGTTGATACAGATAAGCAAGAAGACTTTGAAAAAGTAATAAATGATAAAACAAAATTAATATATGCAGAGAGTATTGGTAATCCAAAGCTTGATATTGCTGATTTAAAAATGCTTTCTGAAATTGCACATAGTAATAATATCCCTCTTATTGTTGATAATACCGTACCTACTCCTTATTTATTAAAGCCTATTGATCATGGTGCAGATATTGTAGTGCATTCTGCAACTAAATTTTTAGGTGGCCATGGTACTTCAATTGGTGGTATTATTGTTGATTCAGGAAAGTTTGATTGGGAGAAGTCTAGTAAATTTGCAGAATTGGTAGATCCTGATCCTAGTTATCATGGCATCAGCTATACAGGAAGTTTTAAAAACTTGGCATTTATACTAAAAGCCAGGGTACAGCTTCTTAGAGATATGGGTGCTGCTATAAGTCCTTTTAACTCTTTCCTTATACTTCAGGGAATAGAAACTTTACATCTTAGAATGCAAAGGCATTCGGAAAACGCATTGGCGGTAGCACAACACCTTAAAAATAATGAAAAAGTAAGCTGGGTTAATTATCCAGGGCTGGAAGATAATCCAAATTATGACCTTGCTAAAGCATACCTCCCTAAAGGTCAAGGAGCAATAGTTGGCTTTGGTATTAAAGGTGGCTCTGATGCGGGTGTAAAGTTTATAGAAAGTCTTGAGTTAATATCTCATTTGGCAAATATCGGTGATGCAAAGTCGCTTGTGATACATCCTGCAAGTACAACTCATCAACAATTATCAAAGGAAGAAAAGTTAAAAGCCGGTGTTACTGATGACTTTATTAGGTTGTCAGTTGGTATCGAAGATATTAAAGATATTATTACAGATATTGATAAGGCTTTAAGCCAAGTTTAGTGAGAGAAGTGTAAGATTGGAACGATATAGTAGAAATATTCTTATAAATGATATTGGAACAGAAGGACAAAATCTTCTTCTTGATTCCAAAATACTTGTAGCAGGTGCGGGGGGGTTGGGCTCAACAGTTATAACTTCCCTTGCATGTATGGGTATCGGATCTATTGGAATAATAGACGATGATTTAGTTGAATTATCAAACTTAAATAGGCAATATATTCATAATATAAAGAAAATTTCTGAGTATAAAACCGACTCTGCGCAGGATTGGGTCAAAAATTTTAATCCTGATATTGAGATAAAAGCTTATAGGTTAAGATTTGATTCTAGTTGTTCTGATATTTTAAAATATTATGATATTGTGATTGATTGCTTTGATTCGTATAATTCAAAATTTGTATTGAATGATGCTTGTGTAAAAGAGAATAAAATTTTTATTCATGGTGGTGTATCAGAATTTTACGGTCAGGTTCTTAAAATTATACCCGGTAAAACAGCTTGCTTAAGATGTTTGTTTCCTGATAAAAAAGATTTGCCAAGTGAAATAAAAGGAGTAATTAGTCCAAGTGTGAGCACTATTGGTTCAATTCAATCAATGGAAGTTCTAAAGCATATATTAAAGCTAGAAGAGTCATCACTTGAGGATACTCTCCTTTGTTTTGACGGTTTAAAACAAGATTATAAAAAAATTCAAATTTATAAAAATGAAAAATGCTCTATTTGTAATTAATTTAGAAGATAGAAGGTTAGGAAAATGATGAAAGAAGAGATTATAAAAAAAATTAATAAGCTTAAAAAAGAAAAAAATGCAGTAATTCTTGCACACTGCTATCAAAATGTAGAAATTGACGAAGTAGCAGACTATGTGGGTGATTCGTTGTATTTAAGCAGAAAAGCCGCAGAAACAGACGCAGACATAATTGTTTTTGCCGGGGTTTATTTTATGGCAGAAACAGCAAAAATTCTTTCTCCTGATAAGAAAGTTCTTTTACCTAGGCTTGAATCAGGTTGTTTGATGGCTGATATGATTAATGTTGAAGACTTAAGAAAGTTTAAACAATCACATCCTAATATTCCTGTGGTATGTTATGTTAATTCTCTTGCTGAAGTTAAGGCTGAGTCTGATGTTTGCTGTACAAGCTCAAATGCTGTTCAGGTAGTAAAGTCTTTATCTTCAGATAAAGTCCTTTTTGTGCCTGATAAATATCTTGGCAGTTATGTAGGGGCTCAGGTCCCGGAAAAAGAGGTTATTCCGTTTATGGGCTATTGTCCGACTCACCTTCGTATTAAGCCTGAGGATATTCTTGAAAAAAAAGAATTATATCCTGAAGCTGAAGTGTTAGCTCATCCTGAATCCCATGCTGAGGTGCTTAAACTCTCAGATTACGTTGGAAGCACTTCCGGCATAATGAATAGAGCTAAAGAAAGCTCTGCAAAAACTTTTATAATAGCTACTGAAATAGGTGTAGTAGAAAGGTTAGAGCGAGATCTTAAAGACAAAAAGTTTATATTAGCCTCAGAAAAGGCAGTTTGCCAAAACATGAAGTGGAATACATTGGAAGATATTCTTATTTCGCTTGAAAAAGAGGAGCCTGAAATTACTGTAGATAAAGAAATAGCTAATAAAGCCCTGAGTAGCATAGAAAAAATGGTAAAAATAGGATAATATAGAGGATTACAATGAATAAACAAGATAGAATAAAAGAGTTGTTGCAGTATTATGATTATTCTTTAGATGAATTAACTGAAATAGCTTCAAAAATCACAAGAGACAATTTTTCTAATAAAGCTGAGTTGTGTAGTATTTTGAGTGTTAAAACGGGTAAGTGTTCTGAAGATTGTAGATATTGCTCTCAAAGCGGGCATTATAAAACAAAAATAGAAGTTCACGACTTATTGTCTGTAGAAGAAGTAAAAAAAGCCGCAGAAAATTCTAAAGAGAACAAGGCAAGCAGATTCTGTATTGTTACATCCGGTAAAAATCCTGATGATAAAGAATTTACTAAAATTCTTAATATGGTAGAAACTGTTGCGGATATTGAGGGGCTTCATTGTTGTGCCTCTTTGGGTATACTAGACCAAAAACAAGTTCAACAGCTTAAAAGTGCCGGACTCGAAAGATATAATCATAACCTGAATACGTGTAAGGATTTTTATAATGAGATTAGCTCTACTCATACATATGAAGATAGATTCAATACTATAGAAAATATCAGGCAAAACGATATTGAAGTATGTTCAGGCGGGATTATTGGAATGGGTGAGTCGAGAGAGCAGCGAATTGCTTTAGCTCTTGAACTTGCTGAGCTTAATCCTGTTTCTGTGCCTATTAATATATTGCACCCTGTAGAGGGGACTCCATTTGAGAATCGTCTTGGATCCATTAATGAAGAAGAAATTTTAAAAACACTTGCTATTTTTAGAATTGCCTTGCCTAAGGCTTATTTAAGATATGCAGGCGGTAGAACTACCAGACTCTCAGAGTCTGCACAAAAATTGGGAATAAAATTGGGTGTTAATGCCTTACTTGTAGGCAATTACCTTACAACTACAGGCTCATCACCTGAAAATGATTTGAACATATTGTCTGAGAACGATTTGACTCCTGTTTAAATATAAAATATAACCTTCTATCCTCTATTCCCCCTTACTTAAAAAGGGGGATTTTTTTGAGCACAAATAAAAAAGATCACCTATTAAGTGATCAATAAATAGTTTTTATTTTAAAATTGTTTAAACTTTGAATAGGTTAAACAATTTTTTTTCTATATCTTCTTCATCAATTTCTTGAGTAAATTTATTAAGATCTAATGCCATTTGGTAGCATTCAGCTGTTGCTGCTTTGTCTGTAGTCTGCTCAAGTGCTCTTCCTTTGTTGTAGTATGCAAGTGCATAGTTTGGATTTAATTGAATAGCTTCATCAAACAATTTTAAAGCTTCATCAATGTCGTTCGCTCCATCCAGATAAACAACACCAAGATTGTTATACGCAATATCATAATTTTGATCTGCATCAATAGCTTTTTGATAGGCAATTATAGATTCTTCAACATAATCTTTCTCCCACAATGCCAAGCCTAAATTGCAATATACTCTGGGGCTGGTGGCATTTCGTTTAACAGCTTGACAATAAGAGTCTATTGCGGCATTTAAATCCTCTTGATCATGGTATATTTCCCCCAGTGCAATATATGCATCAGTATTATTAGGGTCTAAAACCACTGCTGATTGATAAGAAACTATAGCTGCATCAATGTTATTTTTTACCTGTTGATAAATAGCAGCTAACGCTTGGCAAACAACAGATGTCCATTCATTGTCAGGATTTAGTTGAATAGCCTTTTGGTATTCTAAAACTGCACCGTCAAAATCCTCTACCTGAACCAATGTATATGCCAAACTGTTGTGATAAAAAGCATTTTCAGGGTCAAGCTCCGTAGACTTTTTGAACGAAGAAATAGCATTGTATTTATCTTCATTTCTTAGGTATAAGTGCCCTAGTTCATAATAAACCCTTGGGTTTGTAGCATCTAGTTCAGCTAAATGCAAATAACATTCAATTAAGTCATCAATTTGGTCATTATAATGCTTTTGCAGTATGTTTGCTAACCTGGCCCATAACGTTGCGTTATTTGGAGATAACTTTAATACATTTTTATAATATTCAACAGCTTGCCCATATTTCCCGGTTTCTACTGCAATGTTACCAATTTTTGTATAAAATAAATCAACTTTTCCGGTGCTTTCAGCGGCATTTTGATAGATTTCTTCGGCTTTATCGTATTTTTTCAATTTTTTACATATAGCACCGTTAATTTTATAATTAATCACAGAAATCTCATCGAACAGTGACTTCCAAAAAACTCTTATATAACTTAAATCAAAAGGAGCAAGAGAGTAACCTGTGACAATATAGTAAACACCCGAAATCATTTTTTGTAGGTCGGGTGAGTCTTTATCTAGTTGTTGTATTATCGTTTGCCCTAGAGCTATTCTTGATTTTGATGAATTTAGTCCTGCGAGTTTAATAGATTTTTTAAATTGTGTTTCGGCTTCTGCAAATTTACCCGCTGCTTTAAGGAAGTACGCATAATACAATCTTCCTGTGCACGAGTTTGGTTCAAGGTCAAGAGCTTTTTCGCATTGAGCCAATGCTGAATCTATATCTATTTGACCTTTTTCCCATAATAAACCGGCTAGTTTATAATAAGCTTCAGATACTGATGGATCTATATTGATAGCTTCAATATAATAATCAATAGCTTTCTCTAGATCTTTGTCTGTAGCTCTTACTAAATAGGTTTCATGGGATTCTTTAGCTAGCTTGAGGATATTTTTAATGTTTATTTCAGGGTTTGATAATCCTCTTTCCTCTACCATTCCTTTCATTTAAGAAAAATCCTTATAAATATTAAGATAATAAAGATACACTATATTGTAATCGTCAAAATTTAACAAAACTTTAAACAATCTTTTTAAACTTTTGTATTTTTAAAAAGAAAATCAAATAATGGTGTTTTCTTAAATATTTGATAAGCCGTTATTAATACTATTTAAAAAATAAAAAATCAAGCTTTTAAAAACTAAGTTTTGTAAATTCTTGAAAATACCTTTAATTATTGTATTGCAAGGTGTTTTATAAAAGAAGAAGTTATGTATAAAATTTTTTTAGAATCTAATGTAATTGCTGATATTATTAAATTTTCCATGTTTTTTTTAGAAGTACGTAAGGATTAGTTATTAATAATCATTTGTCCTATTCAACAAAACTTGGTACTATATAAATAAGTTATTAAATTGATACGTGAGTACGTGATTGTTTAATACTAAACATAAATGAAATTGCGGGCTACTAGTTGAATCTGGGAAGGAATCTCTTTTTGATTATGGAAATCAATTCGAGAAATATTGGGGAGATATGTGTTTTAGATTTGCCGAAGGATATTTTTATGAACCAAAATGTGGCAAGTCTAAGGCACTGTATAGTGAGTAAAATCGAGCAGGGTTACAAAGGAGTTTATTTAAACTTTAAAGATATTGCAAAAATAGATGGAATTGGACTGGGAGCTCTTTTAAGTTTTCAAAAAATATCTTTGTATAACAAAGTAAGTATAAAGATATTTGGTATGCAGCCAAATGTAGCACAAATGATGCTACAAACTAGACTTAATAAAGTTCTTGATATTTGCCAACCAGAAGAAGATGATTTATTTTCTAATAATGATATCAAAATTGCATAGCTAAACTTTGTAGCTTTATACTAAATAATTCAAAAATTTTAGCTGAATATTGGTATAAATATGCGTAGGACTTGAAGAGACTTATCTTAATAAGCCTCTTTGTTTATATTTATATACGTTTTTATAAAAATGATAATTAAATTAAAAACCAAAGCTATCAAATTCTTGGCTTTTAAATTCATCATCTTCTTCTTCATCAGTAGAGATTGTTCTGATTTCAGCAGCTGTGTTATAAGAATCGACTAAGTGTGTATACCTTTCCATTCTTAATTTTAACCAGCCAACCATTGTAGATGAGCCGTAAACTTCAATAATCCGGGTTCTTGCGTAGTTTTTGTAAGACTTATTATAAGATTCTTCTAGATATGTATTGCACCTACAATTAAGCTCGTCAATTAATTCGTAGAGAGTTTTTAACCAGGCTGCTTCAGCGATATTTTCATTTATTCTAAATTCAATAATCATATTCAAACTGCCTTTTACTTCTTAACCGACAAAATTAATAAAAAATTAAATAGATAATTGTATAAACACCATTTGTAGAGTAGGTAGAATGTTAAAATGGTGCTTATTTAAATGAATGCCTATATCTATAGGGTTGTTTTATTTAATATAATCTATTATGTGGTTATTCGCCTCCTTTATAATTACTAATCACTATATATTTTAAATTTTTTTTATTTACTATGCTAAAATTATTTTAATTAAAATCAAATTAAATTAAATCAGTTAAGAAGAAGTATACAATTAAAATATTTTGATAAAATATTTTTAATTAACTATAATTTTTATTATAACAAACAATATTTAACTTTTAAACCCATATATTAAAATTTGTCGGATTACATTTAAGATTTTTAAATTAAATTTAATGGCTAAAAAAGATATGATAAGGTATTCAGATGTTTTATGAAAATTATTAACAAAACTAAAAATATTCAAATAGCTAATAATATTAAGTTAGCAAATAATTTATTTACCAGGCTGGTGGGCTTGCTAAATAAATCTAGTTTAACAGAAGATGAAGGCTTGTTAATTAAACCATGCAGAAGTATTCATTCTTTTGGTATGAAATTTAATATTGATGCTATTTTTTTGGACAAAAATAATCAGGTCAAACATATAATTAAGAATATGAAACCCTGGAGGTGTTCGAAAATAATATTCTCTGCTGATAAAATTTTAGAGCTTGCCGCTGGAGTAGCTGATAAGACAAAAATAGAAGTTAATGATATTTTAGAATTTCTTGAATAAAGCAGTGTGTTCAATATAAAATAAAGTAAGTCATTTAGATAAAAACTCTTTAAACTATGGAAACACAAGTAAGCTTAAAAGATCAACTCTCAATACTGCCGGATAATCCCGGGGTGTATTTGATGTTTGATAAAGACAATAATATTATTTACATTGGCAAGGCTAAAAGTTTAAAAAAACGTGTGAAAAGTTATTTTAGTAAAAATCACGACACTCCAAAGCTAAAAGTCATGGTGCCGCAAATAGTTAGATTTGAGTTTATCATTACTGACACAGAAGTTGAGGCTTTAATACTCGAATCTCACCTGATAAAAAAGCATAAGCCAAAATATAATGTTCTTTTAAAAGATGATAAAAAGTTTCCCTGGTTTCAAATCACAAATGAACCATACCCGCGTATTATTGTCACCAGAAAAAGAGGTGAGAACCCAAAAGGTAAGTTTTTTGGACCATATACCGATATCAGGGCGATGTATTCCACTTTAGAGTTAATTAAAAAATTATTTCCGCTAAAGCAGTGTAAAAACCCAAGGTTTAAAGATCGAACCTGTATGTATTATCAGATAGGCAAATGCTTGGGTCCTTGTCAAAAAATGGTAACTCCTGCGGAGTACAAGGAAGTGGTTGATCAGGTAGAGCTATTTTTAACAGGGAAGCAGGGCAAACTTTTGGCAGAAATAAAAAATCAAATGCAAAAATTTGCAGAAGCACAACAGTTTGAAAAAGCTGCCAAATACAGAGATAGTTACTTTGATGTGTTAAAAGTTATATCTAAGCAAAAAATTGTTAATAACACTACTAATATAAATCAGGATATAATTGGCTATGCAGATGATAAACTCAGGGCAAGCATATCTCTGTTAAAGATTAGAGATGGCAGGCTGCTAGGAAAAAGCGATTTTAATTTTATCTTAGATAATATTCATACTCCTGCTGAAACTTTAACAGCATTTTTGCAGGAATACTATCAGATGGTTCAGCCGTTTGATATACCGGAGGAGATTCTTCTTCAGGAAAGCCTTGAAGAGCAGGAAAAAGTTTTTGAGAATTTTGATAAAGAACTCTTTATGGACTGGCTTAAGGCTAAAAAAGGACGTAAGGTCAGCATAGTGTGTCCAAAAGCCCAAACTAAAAAAGATTTAGTAGAAATGGCTATAAAAAACGCTAATTCCGCGCTGGAAAAATTGCAACTATCAGAGATGGCAGCTGTGCAAAATGATTGGAATGAAATTGGCAGTTATATTCAAGAAAAACTTGAGCTGCCCAGGTTTCCTAACAGGATGGAATGCTTTGATATTTCTCATATTCAGGGCACAAATACTGTTGCAAGTATGGTTGTATTTGTTAATGGTAAAAGTTGCAAGTCTGAGTATCGGCGATATAAAATACGCTCGCTAAAAGAAGGTAAGCCTGATGATTTTAATGCAATGCGAGAGGTTATAAAGCGCAGATATACAAAAGTTTTAAAAGATAATCTTCCTCCGCCTGACTTGATGATAGTTGATGGGGGCAAAGGTCAATTGTCTTCTGCTATAGAAATACTTGAAGAGTTGGGTGTATATGATCAGCCAATAGTGTCTCTTGCTAAGAAATTTGAAGAAGTTTTTATTCCAGGTCAGTCTGAGTCGGTTGTTTTTCCATCGAGCTCGCAGGCTCTGTTTGTATTTCAAAAGATTAGGGATGAGGCTCATCGTTTTGCTATATCTTATCACCGTAAATTAAGAGAGAGTCAGGCTATTAAGTCTGTTCTTGATGAGATTCCAAAGTTATCATTGAACAAGAAAAAGCATTTGCTTGAGCATTTTGGCGATATCAAGGGTATTATGCAGGCTCCTGAGGCTGAACTTGCTAGAGTTGTCGGCAAGACGATGGGCAAGGCTGTTTACAAATATTTACATAAATAGGATTTTGGTTTTAATTGAGATTCTATCTATTATAAAATTCAGGATGTTTATAGTTTTTATTTTAATTTGAAATGTTTTTTTAGATAGCCAATCTTTTCTTTATGTTTGCTTCATAATTTTAAAAGGATATATTTTTTATTTAATTATATCTTAAAGAATTAGTCATGTAATTAAAATTATGGAAAATTTTGATAAATATCTCTTCTATGCCCTATTTTTATAACTGTTATAACTAAAATATTATCCTGTTTTTCAAAGATAACTCTATATTCGCCTACTCTAAGCCTGTAATATGGATTATTGCCTTTTAGCTTTATTACATTATCGTTACTGTCTATGCCATTTTTAAGAATTTCTACCTCTCTAAGGATTTTTTTTACTCTAGCTTTATCTATATTCCTTAAGTCTTTTTTAACACTTTTCTTGAATTCTAACTTGTACATTATATATCAAGTTCTTTCCTCAACTCTTCTAACGATATAGTATCTTCATCTTTTCTTGACTCTACTTCTTTTAAATCAAGTAAGTCTTCTAGCCTTTCAAGCATCTCAACATCTTCAACAGGTACTATATATGCTATTGTCTTATTGCGTCTTAATACTTCTATTCTTTCTTTACCATAGGAAGCTTGATTTAAAATATCTGTTAAATGAGCTCTGGTGTTTGCAATTGTATATTTTTTTTTAGCATTATTAGACATTTTTTCACCCATTTTGTACAACTTGTACATCAATTACATTAGTTACATGATAAACTATTTTTTTTACGTTTTCAACCCCTATAAAATAATAAAAGAAGAACTAATAAAAGTTCTTCGGGGAAGTTAAAGCGTTAACTATATTGAGAAAATAAATATTTTGATTGTCAGGTTAATATTTATTAGATTTAGTTTATTTAATAATTAAAGTCTTCGTATCCTATTTCGTCTAATTCTTTATTAATATTGCTTATATCTATTTGGTTTCTGATTAAATACTTAAAAACACCGCTATATGCAATATCACCCTGAAAAATAGCACCACATATATGCTTGTCTTTTATAATAAATTTTTTGTAAGAGTCATGCTCCTTAAATATTTTTACTTTGCAAGAATCATCTGTATTGTTAACATCACCTATAGATATACACGGCATTCCAAAGAAGTTCATAGCATTGTTTATAACCGTCATTTCGTCCATTTCTTTTTCAAGACCAGCCATATTATAAGCAGCTACATGTGCTTGCTTAACAGCATCCGGCCAAGTTCCAGAAATCGCGGTAACATCACCTGCCGCATAGACATCAGGTATAGATGTTTCCATTTTGCTGTTCACATCAATGCCCTTGCCTAGCTTTATGCCAGTATTACTTAAAAATTCCGTATTTGCTCGAATTCCCGTAGCAACAACAAGAATATCAGTAGGTAAAATCTTGCCAGAGTCCAGATGAACTTCTTTAATGTTATTATTTTCATCCAATTCTATTTTTTCAGCTTTTTGAGACTTAAATAATTTAATATTATTATCAATTAGCTTTTTTTCACAATTGCCGGATGCGCATTGGTCAAGCTGCAACGGTAGAATCCTATCTGCAAGTTCTATAATGTTTATTGTTATATTCTCATTTTCCATCAAGCCAATAACAGCATCAATACCAACAAGCCCAGAACCTAAAACTGTTATATTTTTTGCAGTTTTGCCTTTTTCTTTTAGTATAATAGCATCGTTTAGGTTCCTAAGACCGTATACATTACATGCTTCTCTTAAGTTTGGAATATTAGGAATGAAAGAAGATGCTCCCGTAGCAATAAGAAGCTTATCATAATGTTGCTTTTCATTATTAGAGAGCATCACTTCTTTAGAGTCAGGAAATAGAGATATAACAGTTGTACCTTTTATCCAATTAACCTTATGTTTTTCAAAAAAATCTTTATTAATAAATGATAGACTGTTTAAATCCCTTTTTCCGCTCATATAATAATGAAGCATAGGACGGGAGTAAACGCTTTCATCTGTAGAAATCATTGTAATATCTGAATTTTGGTCAAGCTCTCTTAGCTTTTGAGCTGCATTTATGCCTGCCGCGCTTGCACCTAGAATCACGTATCTCATTATGCTTGTTTAACCTCGTCTTCTACTTCTTCGTAGCGAATTGCACCTGTTGGGCAGTGCTTAACGCACTCTGGCATCTCTCTGCCTTTGCACATGTCGCATTTAAGAATTTTTTTGCCTTTATGACTATCACTATTATTTTTTTCTTTAGACTCAGATGGTTTTAAAATTCCGTATTCGCAATACAATACGCACATGTAGCAAGACGCACATTTAGAGGGATCATATTCAACATAGCCTGTTTCTTTATTTTTGGTCAAAGCTCCACTTATACAAGTTTTTACGCATTCAGGGTCTTTACAATGTCTACAAAACAAAGGAGTAGGAGACTTTATTGAATTTAGTGCAATATGGTTCATAGACTCATTAGACTCATCAGAAAGATCTAAGTCATAGATACTATTGCTGAGAGGGTTATTTTTTGACATACATGCCAAAGAACAATTCAGGCAATTCATGCATAATTCTTTATCAATAATGATTTTCTTCATTGTTACAGCCTTTACTGTTGTACCAAACTGTTATCTTGAGTATTTGTCAGGCCTAAGTTTGCCCTTTTTTCTGTAATTAAATCTTCAAGTATTTTTGCAGTTTCATCAACATTGTCATTTATAATTATTTGACCGCCAGTTATATTTTTCATATCTTCAGTCAAAGTCTTAGTAACAAGTTTGCTGCCTGTAACAAATGGTGGCAATGCAAGGTGTAAAGGTAATCCAAGTGCTACACCAAATACACCGTCAGCCAATGCTTGTTCTTCAAGCCATTGAGGCGCAGATAGTACAAGTGGCAATTGAGGAATGTCAATATTCAAATATTTAGCAAGCTCAGCCGCTACAATTTCTAGCCTTCCGATAGCAAGGCAAGGGCCAAAGTTAAGAACAGGAGGTATACCTAAAGTTTTACATACTTCTTTCAGGCTGTCTCCTGCAAGTTCAGCTGCAGATGGGGACATTAGTCCTACGTTTTCCAGTCCACCACTTGAGCATCCGGCAGATAATACAAGTATGTCTTTTTTAATAAGCTCTTTAGTTAATTCAACGGTAAATACATCGTGCCCTTTAGCTGTAAGGTTAGAGCAGCCAACCACACCGGCGATACCTTTAATTTTACCTTCTGCGATTAAATCAACTAAAGGCTTCCAGTTATCACCTAAAAATTTCTTTAGGGATTTTTCGCTTATGCCTGCGATAACATCATCATGACCGTGGTCTTTTGGTATATTTATTTTTATATTTTTTCTTCTATTTTTATAACTTTTTATAGCTTCTTTTAAAATATAATCAGCTGTATCCTCTTGTGAATTTTCATTATGTGGTATAAAATCAGCTGTTCTTTTTTTAGAAACATCGTCAATACATATCATTTTAACTTGCATTTCTTCTGCAACAGGCTCTAGCCCAGGTAGTGTGCAGTTAAACTCAGACACTATTATGTCGATACCTCCGGTTTGCAGCAATGCTTCACTGGTAAAGTTATTACCTGCATGCCCAGAGAAAATGTCTTTATAGTGTTCGCCTCTAAGCTGTAGGTCTTGACCTACACAAGTACATCCTGCAAGTTTAAAGCCTTTTGCTCCGGCATCTTTTGCCATTTGTTGAATTTCATCAAGAATCAACTTATCTTGCAACGCTGTAAAGAACGAATGCTGGTGGCCAGTAATCATAATGTTAATATAATCTTCTTCAATTACCTTGAATCCGACTTTAGCCTTATTAATCACAGGCTCACCAAGCATTATATCGTTAAGCAGGTTAGTTAGGGTCAATCCGTAAAGTCCAGTTGAAATACCGAGATTGAGAGAATGCATAAGCATATCGATTGGGTCTGAGCTTAAGTTTGTAGAGGATTTTACCGTGGCATCAAAAACTTCCGCTTTAGCTCCGCCCGGCATTATCTTTAGTTCTTTCCATTTTTCAACTCTTGGCTTATGAGCTATTTTTTCAACAAGCTCCATCTTTTCGTATCTTCTTTTGTATAAGTCGTCAAGAATTGCGTCAGCCACCTTTTGGGCTTTTAAATTTTTATCATTTTCCTTAATACCGATTTTGTCGGCAAGTTCATTTAGTGTCTCTTCCCCTTTGAATTTTTTCTTTTTACTAGCAAATTCTTTAAGGTTTAGAGCTGTATTTTCAATAACATGAAGATAGCAAGCAGAGCCGGCAGCAACCGATCTTAAAAAGTTTCTTGCAACTATAGTATCAGCATCAGCTCCGCAAACACCTCTAGGTGCTTTTGGTGTTATCCTGCAAGGACCGTTTGCGCATAATCTACAACAAACTCCTTGAACTCCAAATCCGCACTTAGATTGTTGATCAGCTACTCTATTAAATGATGTTTGTACGCTACACCCGTTACAAATAAAGTTTTCTAATTTTTTATCTGCTGATTTGCATATTTTCATGACTTTCTCCTGTTATATATCTCTTTTCCTGTTTTATTTATTAAGCAGTTGACTAAATTTAATTTTATCAAATTCCTTAATCATAATATTTTGAATGTCTCTTAGTGCTGCATGTACATTACAAGTGGCAGCTCTACCAAGGTTACATGCATTTTTATCTTTTAGGCACTTATTAATTGCAAAATCACCATCTATTACTTCAATAACATCTTTTAAAGATATTTCATCCGGGTTTTTTACCAATGAATAGCCTCCATTTACGCCCCGATGCGATTGTATAAGATTCTCTTTGCTAAGCTTCCTCAAAATCTTTAAAGTAAATCTTAAGGTTACTCCTTGTTTTTCAGAGATAGTTGCAGCATCAACTATATGACCCTTTCCAAGAGCTGAAAGGTGTAAAATAATTCTTATAGCGTAGTCTGCCTCTTGAGTGATTTTCATTAAGATTCGTACCTGCTTGTTAGTTAAGTTTTAGACCATATTTTTATTTTTATCTTATTCTGTTTTATTAAACTGAAACATGGTTAAATAATCTGAAAAGTATTTTACGTATAGGGAAAATACTTAAAGTATACTAAAAAAGTGTACTTTAATATTAATTCAAAATAAGTCTTTGTCAAGTGTATTTTTTTACAATATTAAAAAATTTTTTTATTATAGGCTTTAAAAATATATATTAGATGATACAATGTATTATATACTCGTATGTTGTTTAAGGTTGTAATTTAAATAAAAGATGCAATTGGAATAATAAAAATGGATAGCATAGACCAGTTTAAGAAAAGCTTAGGTGAGCCTGAACCATTGCAAGATTCGTTATACACTGAGCCTGATAATTTGCTTAGCGATATAGCAGAATTTGCATATTGCTCTATGCAAAGTAAAAACAATAATAAAACCCTTAATAAGAATATAAACCCCACTGAATATAAACCTATAGAAGCTTCTAATAATTTTAATGCCCATAAACACTCAGATACAAGTAATACTACAGAGACTATTTCTGCAATAAAGGTCAAGAATAACATTGAGAATATAGATATAGATTCAATAATATCACGTAAAAATTTGGATAAAGCCAGTTTTAAAGATGATGTAGATACAATATTCGGTGGAAGAAATAACGACATTTTGCGTGGAGATGCAGGTAACGATTTAATTCGTGCCGGCAAGGGTAAAGATAGCTTGCAAGGTGGCGATGGAGCTGATTCTTTGGTAGGAGGAAAGGGAAGAGATTTTTTAGATGGGGGTGTAGGAGATGATGTTTACTATATTGATATGCCTGGCGATATCATTTTTGAGAATAATGATGGTGGTGTTGATACAGTAATGGCCTCATCATCTTATGCTTTGTCTAAAAATGTAGAAAATATTGTGTTAGAAGATTCTAATTATGATATTGTTACCCTTAATGGTCAACGCGTACAACTTTACGGTAATCCCAGCGAATGGGGCAGTAGATTAGACTACTATCAGGGGGATAATTTATTAGGCTATAAAGGTAACTGCGGTATTGTGGCCTGTGAAAATATTTTAATTCAATCTGGCAATTTTGACCCTAAAAACAATTACACCCCTGGCTTTGGTAGCGTAGATAATTTAGAAAGTGCAATTGTAAAAGATGTATCCTCTAAAGGCATGTGTTTGACTACAGGCAGTTCTAAACAAAAAGGTGGAACAACCCAATATGACCAGGAGGCAATATTAGAGAGTTATGGTGTATCTGCTCATGTAGAGAGTGTTAGCCTAGAATCTATTGCAAGCTATATAAAAAAAGGTCATGGTGTTATTGTAGAAGTTAATTCAGCAGATTTTTGGAGTACTTCAAATTTTGATGGCAAGGCTAATCACGCTGTTGTGCTGACAGGTGTGGCATGTGATGTTAACAATTCTGATGAGATAAAAGGTTTTTATGTATGCGATAGTGGGCGGGGTCGTTCTGATGACGCCGCAAGGTATGTTTCTTTAGAAGAAATGGAGTCATCTTATTATTACTCAAGTCAAAAAACAGGCATTGCTGTAATAACTGATGCTGCAGTTGTTGAGTCGTATGCGGATATTAATGCTGTAGGTAACGATCTGGATAATTTGGTTATTGGTAACTCTGCTAATAATAAACTAAACGGTAAAGGCGGAGATGATACTCTAACTGGAAATCAGGGTAATGACTTACTTAAGGGTTGCAAAGGTAGTGACAGTCTTTTAGGTGGTGAAGGTGATGATATACTTAAAGGTGGATCAGGCAATGATACTTTAAACGCAGGCATAGGTGATGATTATCTTCGTGGTGATAAAGATAGTGATACTTATATTTTTACTGATGAAAATCATGGACATGACCTAATAAAAGACAAGTCTGGTGATAATGATATACTTGACTTAAGCGAGCTTTATACAATAAATGATCTTTTAAATAGCGCATTTGCATTTGATTTTGATAAAGACGGTGTTTTCGACTCATTAAAGCTAAACTTTGATAGTGCGAATAATATAACCATATTAAATTATTTTGAGGAGGGTTCAATGAGCTCTGGTGATGGTCTCGTTGAAAATATATCATGCTCGAACGGGGTTTTAGATTTTGATGATATAATGAATGCTATATAAAAATTCTAGAGAGAGTAATGCATAAAAAAAAGATTTTATTTTTATCACACTGTTTAAAAACCGGCGGAGGACAGCTAAGGCTAAAAGACATTGTCCTTGGGTTGGATGGTGATAAATATGAAAAACTCTTGTGGGCACCGCTTGAAGGTGAGTTAAAAACAGACTATGAAAATAATAATATATCTGTTTTAATAAAAGACTTTAGAGTAGATGAAATAAACAGAGAAAAGCCTTTTGAATTAACAAAAAATCAAAAGAAAAAAATTAAAAAAATAATAAATACTTGTAAAAATACAAACAAATCACTGGCAATAAGGTGCGCTGGTTCAATAACAAATAAAATATTGGAAGAGTTTGATTTAAGCTCAATTAATGTAGTTGGAATTTTTGATAATAATCCTGTTTTAATTAATAAAGAAATAGCTGGCCATAATGTATACTCGGCATCTGAAATAGAAAATAAAGCTCCGGAAGTTGTTATTCTGGCACATGCCGTACCTGAGTTTTTAGAAAAAGAATTAAAAACTCAAATAAAAGCAAAAATATATAGCCCCTTTGCAAAATCAGCCATAGAAAAAATAAAAGAATATATAGGGTTTTGTTTTATTTTGTTAAAGCCTGCGCAAATGATAGCAAAATATAACCCTGATGTTATTCTGTTAAATAACACCAGAAATTTTTGGGCAGTGTTGGCCGCAAAATTGTTGAATAAAAAGGTCATATGGATAATAAGAGAAAGCTTTCATCCAAAAACCTCTAAATACTATCCTCAAAGCTTATATTTTGCTGCTTTCAAGCTTGCAGATAAGGTGGTATTTCCATCTCGTGCTACTTATGATTTGTTATATAAAGATTTTATTGATGAAAAAAAAGTTGAAATTATTCATGACGGCCTGATCTTAGAAAATATGACTGAATACAAATCAGAAAAGCTGGCTTTACAAACAAAAAAAGAATTAAATATAGCAAATGATCATAAAGTTATTAGCTGTATTGGTACAATAGAAGAGAGAAAAGGGCAGTTATATTTAATCAAAGCTGCTGTTGAATTTTTAAATAATAGGCCTGGTAGAAACTACACTTTCATACTGGTAGGCAGCAGAAATGATAAATACTCTCAAGAAATACAAGAAATAATAAAAAAATCAGGCTATGAGTCCAATTTTAGGATTTTACCTGTGATTAATCCTGCATATAAATTTTTTAATATATCTGATATTTTTGTATGTAGCTCAATAATAGAGGCATTTCCAAATGTAGTATTAGAGGCAATGTATTTTGAAAATGCAATTATAGCGACGAATATTTTTGGTATCCCAGAGGCTATTAATCATAATAAGAACGGATTATTGATACCCGTTGAAAATATGGAAAATCATATAGAAAGCGCATTAAATTATCTTGTAGATAACCCAGATAAAATGGAGACTTTCACCAAGACGGCATGTGTTGATTTTATTGAGGATTTTACCTTTAAGACAATGATTGAAAAATTTGATAATTTAATTTAAAGGGTAAATTTATATTTAATCGATATGACTATTTAATTATTTAGTGTGTATTTTACAATGTTGAAATATGATTTATAAGAAAAGATTGTCAGACAATTATGAAAAAAATATCAGCTCTAAGTGCTAATATCAAATGTTTTTTTAATAAATTAACAAAATTTAGAGGTTTTTTGGTAGCTGGAATACTTTATGTAGTTTTGGTCATAGGTATTATACATATAGCAACTTGGGAAACCTCAAGATTAATGAGTTTTACAGAAAAAGAAATAATAGGCATTAAATATATTCATGCATTGTCACATCTTTTAGAGGATATCCAGGAACGCAGATATTTAATGAGAAAATACCTTAAGGGAGAAAAGGTTTTAATTGAAAAAATTGCACTAACTAAAGTAAGGATTAACGAGCATATTTCCTCTATAGATAAGTTAGATAAGAAATATGGTTCTTTTTTGAGAACGAAAGTCGGCTGGAGTCATATAAAAACTGATTGGAGGTTTTTAAAAAGCAAGTCTTTTAATTTTGATATAGAGGAAAATTATGCAGAAAATACATTACTGATTGAAGAAATTTTGTCACTGATAAGATGTATAAGCGATACTTCCAATTTAATAATAGATCCAGATATTGACAGCTATTATTTAATGGATTCAATTGTTTTAAAATTTCATCAGTTTACCGAAAAGGTCAGTCAGCTGGCATGCATTAACAAGCATATGTTGCTAAAAAAAAGTAGTATTGATCTGTTTGAAAAACAACAGCAAACACTTCTTAGATATCAAGCTAAAGAACTTCAAGAAGATATTATTGATAATCTTCAAAAAGTTTTCAGTAAAAAACCTTCTCTTAAAAGGAGGTTGAAGGTCTATATGCAGGATTTTAATTTTTCAACCAATATATTCTTTGCTCATATTAGCAACCTTAAATTAGATGGCAAAACAAAACTTTCAGAATTTAATTATAAAGTAATGTATTCAAGCTATAATTTAATTTCAGCGCAAATGCAATCATTAGAAAATTTATTGATAAATAGAAAAAACAAGTACGTAAACGAAATTATTTTAATAACAGTAGGCATTCTTTTTGTTTCTGCTTTAGCAGCATATTATTTTGGGATGTTTTACGTGCAAAAAAAAGAAGCTGATGAATTAAGAAAGATGTTCCTTGCAACCCTGGCACATGACTTAAAAAGTCCTTTAATTTCTGTGCAAAAAGCTCTGGAACTTATAAAATCACGAAGCTCAACAATAGCATTGAGTGAATTTAACGAGTATTTAGAAGATATTTATTATACAAACGAAGAAGTTTTAAAATTAGTGGTTGATATTTTATCTATATCTCAATATGAAGGTAAAGAGCTGCATGTTGAACCTAAAGAGTGCAATATAGAAGATATAATTGAAAATTCTGTAAAAATAATAAAATATATTGCAAAAGAGAAAAAAGCATCTATCTGCATAAAGGTAGGTGATGATGTACCACATGTTCAAGCTGATGAAACAGAACTTATAAGGGTCATAGTCAATCTAATAGTAAACGCAATAAAGCATAATAGAGAAAATTTAAAAATAAGTATAGAAGCTCAAAAGAGAGGCAAAGATATACTTGTTTCTGTTAGTGACAACGGTATGGGCATACCAGAAAACGAAAAAGAACTAATGTTTGAAAAATATAAAACGGCCAAGAGAAAAGTTGGAACAGGACTAGGCTTGTATTTATCCAAGCAAATTATAGAAGCTCATAAAGGCAAAATTTGGTTTGATTCAGAAATAAATAAAGGGACGACATTTTATTTTACTTTGCCTACTTGAGAAATCAAAAAGCTCAAAAGAGCCACCCACTAAAAGCGAGTGACTCTTTCTGAAGAAATTATAAAATAATAGTATAACTATGCAGAAGTCCAGCTACTATTGATAAAAGTCATCAATTCTTCGTTAGCTTTAACTTCTTCTACACTGTCGACTGTGTCGGCATGTGAACTGTTATAGCTTGCGATTTCATTAATAATATTGTTAATATCGCTGCTATCAAGTACATAGGTTAAATTACCATCAGTCACTCGCAGTTCTTCAATTTTGGAGTGGTCATAAAGTTCAACAAGGTTTTGATGAGATGTAGAGTCATTGCCATAATCCACTTTTAATACAGGATTATTCTCTCCAAAAACAACAGAACTATCGCTAGAGAAGAATGCAATATCATTTTTATCAACATCATCTTTAAATTGAACAATATCAGTAGATGTTGTACCGCTATCCCATACAAAATCAATATAAGATTCTGTATCGAATACGTATGTGTTATTTCCGGCATCTCCAAACAATATGTCAGAGCCTTTGCCACCTATTATGGTATTATTGCCCTCATTATCAGTTAGGATATTTCTTGCACTATTACCAATAAGAGTATTGTCAAGCTCGTTTCCTGTTGCGTTGATTTCTTCGTAACCCGTTAATTGAATAGTTTCAACTTCTGTACCGGCTGTTAATGTATAATTTACTGATGATAAGATAGTATCATCACCTTCTCCTACTGCTTCTGTAATTGATGCAGAGCTGTTTTTTAATACATAAATATCATTACCTGTACCGCCAATTAAAGTATCAGACCCAGCTAATGATGTTAAATTGTCATCACCGCCTAAGCCGTATAAGGTATTGTTTCCATCACCACCAGTAAGAGTGTTAGCTGCATCATTACCAGTAAGATTAATGTTATCACTGCCTGTTAATACATATTTTTCAATATTTACAAGCTCATCATCAATAGTATAAGATGTTTTCACTTCAACTGTATCAACACCTTCATTACTATATTCTACTATTTGATAATCTAAATCATTATCAAGTACATATATATCATTGCCTAGTCCACCGATTAAGGTATCTCTGCCAAGTGTATCTACAAGTTTATTATCTGCATTATTTCCAGTAAGAACATTATCAAGATCATTACCAGTGGCTATTAAATCATCATGCTGGATAGTTATGGTTTCATCTGTTACTATATAGTAGCTGCCAGACCAAATAGAACTATTTTTGATATTTACAGCATCATATAATTCTTGAGCTGTAAGATACCTTGCTGCATCACGTTCTAAATTGCTACCGCTGTCAGTTATAAAAAAGCCTTCAAGTTGATTATTTTCAGTATTATATGCACATCCTGTAAGCAGGATAGAATGATCACTAAGGTCAAAAGTTTCTCCATTCCATAATGTATCAGAATCGACTGTAAGTAGAACTCCTTTGCCATCTACTACATATTGCGCTACCTGATTCAACTCAGTATCTTCATGGGCTACTTCACCATCTTCTGCTTTAAATTCACCCAGACTGCTATTAATACCATGATATTGGAGTAGATCCATTTGCTGAGATAAAGTAGTTGCACCACTTGGTTTTGCAAATCCATGTGTTGTTGCGATTTCAAATTGTTCTTCTTCTGTAGTATTAACGCCTGTCCTAACTAAAAGATTTGTAATTGCGGCAATGCCACAGTCGTCGGTAAATTGATCATAATCCATTCTGTCAGCCCAGTCTAACGGATCGCCATATACAATTAAGTCTTTACCGTTCATGTTAATTAAATCAAAATTATCTGAAGTAAGCTCAATATTTTCAACGTTATCAGCTGCTGTAATATTTACACCGGACTTAATAAGGTCAATTCCTTGCCCTTGTGTTTCTTGTACTACATCTGCAATACTATCAACAATATATATATCATTTCCGGCTGCACCTGCCATAGTATCAGCCCCTGCTAGGCCATCAATAGTATCATTGCCGCCTGCGCCTACTAATGAATCATCATTAGCTGTACCAGTAATTAATAAGCCTTCAACTACAGGAGGAAGTACTTCATCTGAATTTATAACAGAGCCATCTTCAAATTTGAAGGATTCAACTTTATTATTATCACTTATAAACCAGTCTTTTATTGTAATTGAATCATTGCCATTGCTTAAAGTTATCAATAAATCATCTACTGACTGTTCAAAAGTAATGTCAGACTTTACAATTCCGCTACCAAATAGAACTTCATCCTGGCCGCCGGATTCATTTATACTATCAGCTCCATCTCCGATATTGTATATATATGAATCATTGTCTAATCCACCATTTAATTGGTCATCACCAGCAGCGCCTATTAAAGTATCGTTACCCGCTGCACCATCAAGAGTATTATTTTGCGCATTACCAGTAATTTGGTTATTTAAGTCATTGCCAACTCCAGTGACTGCTGTATTAGCTAATTCTAAATTTTCAACATTTTCATTTAAATTATAATCCACAGAAGAAATAACTTTATCTACACCTTCATTCGCTAGCTCAGTAATGGTATGACCAGCTGTATTAGCTATAATATAAGTGTCATTACCAGTACCACCTAGTAGTATATCAGCATCATTGATTCCATTAAGAGTATCATTTCCATCAGCTCCCACTAGAGAATCAACACCTTCAGCCCCAGAAAGATTATCATTACCGGCAAGACCTAAAATAGTGTCATTGCCGATCCCTCCTACTAAAGCATCATCACTTTCTGTACCTTCTATTAGCAAGTCTGGAGAGCCAGGTGGGAATAACTCTTCAAAAGTTACTACTGAGCCATCTGCAAATGCGAAAGTCTCAACTCTATTTCCTTCATTAGTAAAACTATTTTTTACAGTTATTGAGTCAGTGCTGTTGTTTAGGCTTATAATCAAATCATCTCCAACCTGCTCAAAGGTTAAGTCAGCTCGTATTATTCCCTCACCAAATATTATTTTATCCTGACCACCTGTTTCATTTATAATATCAACACCATCGCCCGTATTATAAACATAAATATCATCTCCAAGCCCGCCGTTTAATTCATCGCTACCTTGTTTTCCGCTTAATGTATTGTTGCCATTATTACCGGTTATTTTGTTGTTTAATTCATTACCAGTTCCAAAAATATCACTTGAACCTGTTAATACCAGATTTTCAAAGTTGCTACTTAAGCTATAATTAATTTCTGCATTTACTGTATCAATACCTTTGTCTAATCGCTCCTTAACTTTGTCTAAGGTATTGTCTACAAAATAAGTATCATTTCCAGCGCCACCGTACATTGTATCTTTTCCAAAAGAACCGTTAAGAATATCATTACCAGAGCCGGTTAAGATAAAGTCGTTTCCAGTACCGCCATCTACATTATCATCCCCTGAGCCACTAATTATAACATCATTACCAGAACCCCCAAAGATAATATCATTACCATAGCTGCTTATGATAAAGTCACTTCCTGTATTGCCATACACTGTATCATTTCCTGAGCCACTTTTTATGTAGTCACAGCCAGAACCACCGTCTATACTATCATCACCTGAGCCACTTTTTATAACATCGTGTCCGGCACCAGCATCAATGATATCATCACCAGAACCACTAATTATAAAATCAGAACCATCACCAGCATCTATGCTATCACTTCCTGATCCACTAATTATAATATCGCGACCTGCGCCTGCAATGATTGTATCATCTCCCCTTTTGCTAACGATAAAATCATTTTTAGATGTACCGTTTAAGTCATCACTTGATGACGTACCCATAATAATACTCATAAAAATTTTCCTCTATTTTGAACTAAATACACATTCTCTTTTCATAAAATAAAAAGATATATGCATAAAAAATCCAAAATCAATTTTGTTGATAGAAATCAAACTTTTTTTTTACAGTTTGTTATAATTTTGTCTATATATTTATAGGTAAATTAAAATACAGTCAGAAAAGCAAAATTCTTAACCCTATAATAGATGTCTATTACAAGGTTAAGAATTTAAGTTGAATAACCCCTCTACTAACTATTAAGGACAACTACTTGTTTTTAAACAAGCTAAAGAATCATTAGCTGTAACAGCCCCACTGTTGGAGTTGTTTTTTTCTTGATTAGGATTTTCAGGCATATAGTCACCTGTAATTTTAATTAATTCTGATGAGGTATTGTAAAATGTATTCTGGACTGATTTACCAAGCGTAACTAATACAGCCAATGAGACTGTAGAGACTAAAACCATGATCAAGGCATACTCAACCAAGCCTTGACCTTTCTTAGGCTTGTGATGTTTATTCATTTTTTGATCCTTTGCGCAGTTACAGAGTATATTTTTTTCTATTTTGGACTATTTTTGATAAGATATATTATTTGTTGCCACAGCACTATTATTTTATTTACAACTTGAATTATAACACTATTCAATATAAAAATCTACCCTTATAGATTGTTTACTAAATATATATTAATATAATATGGAGTTTATGGTATTATTATTAAAATAATATATAAGAGAGTGATTGATGCAAATAAATAGATCAAAAATTTTTTTCATAATTTTTTCCATAAGTATAATACTCTTTATATACTCTATCTTTGTATTATGGGCTACTTTCTTAAGACCTGTTCTAGATAATATAGAATCAGTTTTTTATGACTATAGGGTTGTGCTTTCCTTAGATAATTCTTCAATAGCATTAAATAAAAACAAGGCTTCTAAGGATATATTACTAGTTGTAGTAGATAACTACTCAATGAATCAACTTATTAATTATCCAGAATTAAAAGCACAACGTTTCCCTTGGCCAAGAAGAACTATGGCAGATGTTGTAAAGTATATTAATCTAGGCAATCCAAAAGCCATAGTATTAGACTTTTTACTAAAAGGAGCAGAAGGAAGCTCCAAAGAAAACAAGCTTTCTGATGAAATATTCGGTAATATGCTTAAAAAATACGATAATGTCTTTATTGGTGCTGCATTAACAAAGCAAAATTTAAAAAATAATACAGATATAAAAAAATTAATAAAAAAATACAATTTAAATTCGCAACAAAAAAATAAATTAGTTAACCAAAATAATTTTAGTTATTTTGTCCCAATTTATAAGCCTTTTTTAGAAAATACAAACAATATAGGTGTCCTAAACCAAAAGCCTACGCAAGATGGTGTTGTAAGACAGCATCTGCCAATATATGGCTTAAAAAATAAAAATAATGAAATTTATTTATTACCTTCTATGCCTTTGGCAGTTGCCTTATATTCCTTACCAGTAAAAGAAAAAATGCCCTTTGCAATAAATAAAGATAAGATAATTATCGGAAAAAGAGTTTTAACACTGGATAAACAAGGTTCTTTTGACATAAACTGGTACGGTCCGGGCGGACCTGATCATAATACATACAAGTATGTTTCTATCTCTAAAATATTATTATCAAATGCTTATAATACGGCCATAATAAAAGACATGCCAGAACAGGATTTTATAAATCCTAAAATTTTTAAAGATAAAATAATAATAATTTCAAATATTTCAGCAGGTGTTGATACTTTTTCTGTTCCGTTTCAGATGAACTACCCAGGTCCTGAAATCCTTGCAACCTGCATTGATAATATTTTAAATGATACTATTCAAATAAAACAGCCGGCATTTATCAAAAGATCAGGCTTATTAACAAATTTAGTAATTATGCTTGTGCTTTGCTTGTTAACCGGCCTTATGAATATAAAGTCTCGATATATCTTAATGAGCATAGTTGGTTTTATTTCTTTAATTTTAAGCTTTATAATCACTTCAATATTATTGTTTGTGAATTTCAAGTACTCTTTAAATATGGCTTATCCTCTATTGTTTATGACACTGACTGCCATAGGCACGTTTTGGTATAAAAATGTAATTATTGATAAGCAAAGGCATAACCTGGTGAATACATTTGAGAGGTTTGTTTCACCTCAAATTATCAAAAAAATTGTTGACAATCCCGGCTCTGTAAACACAGAAGTTCAAAAAAAAGAAATGACTGTACTGTTTTCTGATATAAGAGGTTTTACCCATCTTTCAGAGGTAATCCCGGCTCAAGATCTTGTTATGCAACTAAGAGAGTACTTTAATGAAATGGTTGATGTAGTACTCAAGTATGATGGCACCCTGGACAAGTTTATAGGAGATGCTGTTATGGCATTTTTTGGAGATCCAATACCGCAAGAAAATCATTCGTTAAGGGCGGTATTAACAGCAATAGAAATGCAAAAAAGGCTTGATGAATTAAATAAAAAGTGGAAGAAAGAAAACAAGCAAGTTTTAAGTATAGGAATTGGCATTAACACAGGTGAAATGATTGTAGGGCATCTAGGTTCTAAAAGGGTTGGTAATTATACAGTTTTTGGGGATAGCGTTAACCTTGCAGCTCGTGTAGAATCACTCACAAAAGAATATCAAAGCAAAATATTAATAACAGAATTTGTTTACGAACAAGTGAAAGACTATATTGATAATGAATACCTTGATTGCGTAAAAGTAAAAGGTAAGGAGCAATCTGTTAAAATTTATAGGGTTTTAGGTATTAAGCATTAAAGCAGTAGTAAAAAATATTTATTACCGGTGATTTGACGTTAAATTTTACTTGTTTTAAACTACAATTATATGAGTTATATAAAAAGTTATTCTACACTGTGTAGATTAAGTGAGGCGTATTTAAACTTAACAAATTTTAAGAAATTTTTTAAAAATTATTGTTTTTATATATTTGTGGTAAGTAATAAGACAAATTTAAAAATTAAAATTTAAAAGCAAAAAAGGAGCAGATCATGAGCATAAAGTGTGTAGAAAAAAATTTATCAGAATTAGAATTATTTTTGAGTGAAAGAAAAGAGCAAATTAACTCAATTAGAGAAAAGCACTCACAAAAATTATTTGGCAATGCTGATGCAACTATTAAAGATATCAGAACAGAAGCTTTAAAGCAAAAGCTAGAATCCAGTTATAGTATTTAATTATTATAACAATAAAGTCCGGTAACAAGAGGGTAAAAGCTACTATGGCTTTGCCCTTTTCGTACTAATACTCATAAGCAATAACATATATATATTTACTCTGATGTACAAACATCCCACGCCATAGACAGCTCATCCAGCGAGTATTTATCCGCTAAAACCCATGCACTAATATCATCTTGAGATACTTCAAGCACTTCTGATAATCTTTCTACAACTGTACCAGAAATTTTATGCATACCTAAGATCATTCTATTTAGCGTTATTTGGTCATAATTAATCAACTTGCTTAACTTTGTCCTCGATAATTGCTTTTCAAGTATCAATTTATCAATTTTAGCTGTTAATATTGGCGATTTAGTAATTTTTGTCTTTTGTTGAGGTATTTCAACTGGCATTGGTGGATTTTTTTTAATAGCTAAGGCTTTTTCAATGATTTCTTTTGGATACCTATCAGCAATCATCCAGCTTTCAAATTCTTCTTTGCTTACTTTTAGTATTGGCAATATTTTTTCTATTACTCTCTTTGAAAAACTCATTTTACCTTTAATCATGCTGCTTAATGAGCCTCCTGAGTAACCTATCAGCTTACTTAGCTTGTAAACTGATAAATTTTTCTCACTTAAATTTGATAATATTTTTTTGTTTAAATTATTCATACTTATTCATATACCTTTGTTGCTAATGTTTACCCTTGACACATTTTAAAAAATGATGTAGTATAAACTCAGTTAAAAACTGGAAATAGAAAGTTAGTTAAATTTTCCAAAAGAATTTAAGCCCTAACCTTAGTTAGGGGGATTTTTAAATGTATATCTAAACAATACTACCACAAAATAATTTAAGGATTTTTTGTAGTGAGAAAGAATAAAAACAACCTACTAAAAGAGCTCACCACGGGTGTGAATCGTTCAATAAATGATTTAGCAGAAATATTGCTAACGAATAATGCTGATATACTTGATTTAAAGGAAGAGATAGAAAATATAAAAAATATATTAGAGGAAAATATAAAATATTAAATAATTTTTTTTACTTTGATATTTCTTTTGGTTTATATAACAATAAAGTAGTGGCATAAGGAATTACGACGAAAACGCAAAAAGATGTTTACAGGAATTATCGAAGAGATTGGATTAATTAAGTCTATTAACAAGTCTGCTGATGGTGCAACTATTGCAATCAGCTGTAATAAAATACTAGACGATATTACAATTGGTGATAGTATCGCAGTTGATGGAGCTTGTCAAACAGCTGTAGCTTTTGATAATACAACATTTAAAGTTGAAGCCTCGCCGGAAACTTTAAATCTAACAACTCTTTATGATTTTTATCCTGGTAAATATGTTAATCTGGAAAGGGCAATGAAAGCAAATGGTCGCTTTGGCGGACACATAGTCTCAGGTCATGTTGATTCAACCGGAACCTTTATAAAGAAGGAAAAACAAGGTATATCTTATTTGTATTATTTTCAAGCCCCACAAACAGTTTTAAATTATATAATTCACAAAGGCTCCATATGCATAAATGGTATCAGCCTTACAATTGCGTCTTTGCAAAATGATATTTTCAGTATAGCAGTAATTCCTCAAACAATAAAAGACACTAATTTACAATATTTAAAGCCCAAAGATAAAGTTAATCTCGAGTCAGATGTTTTTGCTAAATATGTTGAAAAATTTATGATTAACTACAATAATAATGCTAACCCCCAAAAAGCTGATATTACTTTAGATTACTTGGCAGAACACGGTTTTATTAACTAAAGTGAGTGAAAAAGATGGCAAATATAGATAAAAGTTTATATTTTGATACTGTAGAAGAAGCTATAGAAGAAATTAGAAAAGGCAACATTGTTATAGTTGCTGATGATGAAGATAGAGAAAATGAAGGTGATTTAGTTTGCGCTGCTGAAAAAATAACACCTGAAATCATTAATTTTATGGTTACAGAAGGTAAAGGGCTTATTTGCCTTACCTTAACCAAAGAAAAAGCAAGAGAACTTGATTTATATCAGATGGTACCCCACAATACCGAAGAGCAAAATACTGCATTTACTATAAGTATAGATGCAGCAACCAAATTTGGTGTTACAACAGGTATATCAGCAAGTGATAGAGCTCAAACAATCAAAGTTGCAGTTGCCCCTGATGCAAAGCCGTCAGATTTAAGAAGGCCTGGTCATATTTTTCCGCTGGAAGCTAAAAAAGGCGGAGTGCTCGAAAGAGTAGGACAAACAGAAGCAAGTGTTGACCTGGCAAAACTGGCGGGTTTATCATCAGCAGGGGTTATTTGCGAAATTCTAAACCCAGATGGCACGATGGCAAGAAGGGATGATCTTGCTGTATTTGCTAACAAGCATAACCTTAAGTTTATCACAGTTGCCCAATTGATTGCTTACAGACTAAGAAACGAACAATTTATTAAAAGAGTTATAAAAACTAAGCTTCCAACAATGTTTGGAGAGTTTGATATATATGGTTATGTTAATGAACTTGATAAAACAGAGCATATTGCTCTTGTAAAAGGTAATATAGAAGATTTTAAAGAAAATCCACCACCTGTAAGAGTTCATAGTGAATGCTTAACTGGAGATATATTTCATAGCTTAAAATGTGACTGCGGAAGTCAGTTATCATGTGCATTAAAATTAATTAATGAGCATCAAAAAGGTGTTTTTGTATACTTAAGAGCGCATGAAGGTAGAGGTATAGGTCTTATAAATAAATTAAAAGCCTATAAACTTCAAGATCAAGGACAAGATACGGTAGAAGCTAATCTTTCTTTGGGTTTTGCGCCTGATTTAAGAGATTATGGTGTAGGTGCTCAGATTTTGCGAGATTTAGGTGTTACAAGATTTAAAATGATTACCAATAACCCCAGAAAAATCGTTGGATTAGAAGGTTATGGCTTAAATATGGTAGAAAGAATTGAAATGCCATTATGCGTAACAGACTATAACAAGGGTTATTTGCAGACTAAAAAAGAGAAAATGGATCATATGTTTTAATTGGAGAAATTTAAAATGGTTAATACATACGAAGGAAAACTAGTATCAGAAGGAAAAGAGAAATATGCCATAGTCGTAGGCAGGTTTAACGAGTTTATCGGCTCAAAACTTTTAAGTGGTTGTATTGATACTCTTTGCAGGCATGGTGTAGAAGAGGATGCTATAGATGTGGCTTGGGCTCCTGGCGCTTTTGAAATACCTCTTGTTGCAGACAAGCTTGCTAATACAAAAAAATATTCAGCTATTATTTGCCTGGGAGCCATAATTCGTGGTAGCACACCTCATTTTGATTATGTGTCAGCAGAATTATCTAAAGGTATTGCCAGTGTATCTCTTAGTAGTGGTATTCCTGTTATGTTTGGTGTATTGACTACAGATACTATTGAGCAAGCAATAGAGCGAGCAGGAACAAAGGCTGGTAATAAAGGTGCTGATGCCGCAAAAGGCGCTATAGAAATGGTTAATTTATTAAATAATATAATTTTAAATACTTAAGGGGGTAACCATAAACAATAAAAGGTGGCGACAGCCACCCCTTTGATGGAAAAAATTATCCAAGCGAAAAGCACTAGTCAAACTCCATCAATGTTTTTGTATGGCATCAATAATTGAGCTGTACAGCTTAAGCCGGTCGATGACTAAACAGTAAACTATAAAAGGTGGCGAATGCCACCAATAAAAAGAGGTGACATTGTCACCCGGTTGTGTATAAGCTATGAGGTATATTAAGGTATATTATGAGGTATTTTTCGCAATTCTGTTTATAAGCTTCCTAAACTTACTCGCCCTTGTTCCATTCCTATTTATTTTTTAATTGTCGTGCTTTTGCGCACTAAAATATCTTACTTCCCCTATTTACCCTATTCCACGCTGCATTATCATTCGCGGAATTTTATTTCCCTATCGTTTTTCACTTCAATACTACTTATTATTTATCAATCAACTACAAGTTTACTTTATTAACTTTATACGATTGAATAATCTGAAAAGTATTTTAGAGTTAGTATAAGCATTTTTGTTTGTTTGTAAGCCTTTTTATAATTAGCTTTATTCTTACCCTTGTTTGTTTTTTTATTATCCCCACTATTATAAAAACAATTTTTTGGGGAAAATTGCTAGCAATAAATAGTCAAATTAGAAGATAATTTGGCCTGACAAATTTATATTTTTTGCAGGAGGATAAATTAATATTATTATAGATATTTTATATTATAGTATCCGTCCAGACATTAGATCCCAGCGGTAAAATTTCTTACAAAGCAAATTTGTTAAGTTTTTTATCGAAAATCTTTCAGGAATAGCTAAATATAGAGCTAATGCAAGCTTATATAATAAATTTTATCTCCTGATGATTTTTTTTTATAACTTAACAAAATTTAAAAATATTCGTTAAAATATCAATTTTTCCTGAAAAAAAAACTTTATGTATATAACACACCATAATTTTTTAATAACCGTACATACTATTAGTTTTAAGAGGATTAACTTTTTAATTAACTTACCAGTTTATAAGAAAATTTTTATTATATTTTTATCATAATCATAAAACACTAAATTTATTATAATTATTAAATTTTTATATAAAATTATAAGGATTTAATAATACATATAAAGATATTCTATTACCTACCTACTTATACCTACCTACTTATACCCCACTTACCTTATAACCTACCCTTTACCAAAAAGGGTTTTTTTATTGTTTACATTAATATTACTCAATAAGTGGGATATGTTTTTTATGCTATAGCGCATGTACTTGTTGTATGAGCAGCTTTGGCTTTAGCCTCTAATTTAGCCTCTAATTTAGCCTTTATAACTACCTTTACTGTTTTGGTCTTAAAAGAATCCCCAGGCTGTATTACTAGCTTTGGATCTTCAGGATCTGTAATATATTTAGCATCTGCCCAGCTTAAAGGCGTTGTAGTTGGCTTTTCACCTTCTTCACTACTTTCAGTACTTTTTCCACCTTCTAATCTAATTTTCACCTTTTCAGCAACTTCATACTTTAAATATATTATACCTAATGGATCATCAGCATGAATTGCTAGTCTAGGATCATTTAAACAATGAATATGCTCAGCATCACTTAGACATAAACTGCTGCTTGTGTCTGGATCTTCATTACTTTTGACTAGTTCATATTTGTACTTGTCGCAGAAAAACACAGTATCTGGATGTTTATCTTCTTTGTGTCTTTCGGCACTACACTTAACTAACCAATTATAAGGTCCAGCCCCAGTATTTTTAACGTTACTACACATTTTCCTATCTACCTCAATTACCCTACAACCTGTTTTTTACCTTAGCTTTCACCTGGTTTTTAACTTCAGGCTTTTACCTTGTTTTTACACTTTTGATTTTCTACCTTAATTTTCACCTTGCTTTTAAATTTAGGTTTTCACCTTGTTTTTTACCTTAATTTTTTCTACCTTTAATTTATACCTTATACCCATCTTTATAAAAACAAAAAACTTTGCAAAATTGCTAAATTTATTCATTTTTTTCAAAAATATATTTATAAAAATTTTTTCACTACACCAAATAAACTAATTTATATGGTTTTCTGTGCTAAAGCTGTATAGATATTGATATACATGTTATATTTTTATGTATTAAGGGCAAAAAGAGGATAGGGTTAATGGCTCAACAAGTGCATCAAAATATAATAGAATCAATCAATCCGCAAAGATGGAACGAATACTATACAAATAAAGAGTATGATAAGATTTCACAAGATTTGATAAATATACTTATATATTTTAAAGATCATACATACTTCAAGCTAAATCCAGAAACAATGCATGTTATCAATCTGTTTGTAGAGAACATGCTGTTTTACTTTACAAAAGAAGATTTTATCTTAAATCCTTATTTTGCAAGAAAATTTATTAATCTAAATATGGTAACCTCTAACCTGGTTGCAATGACGCAAAGAAAAAATACAGATGTACAAATAAAAATACTAATAAATCAGGATGATAATCTTTTAAAACTTTTGTCATTGTACTCTGCAAGAAATAAAATAAAAATACCCTATTCACAGCTTTTTAACTCAGACCCCGAATTTATTTTCCGCTGGTACATAAGTTATTTTTCAGTAGGCAATTATGCAACAAAGCACATGTACCAAAACTTAATGGATCACTTGAACAATCCTCCAACAAATATAAAAGTCCCTGCAATGCCATATCAATCGCACGTAGCATATCAGATATGCTCTTATTTTGGCGATGGCCTAGATGAAAAAATAAAATGGAAAATAAACCAAGTTCTGCAAGATCAATACAAAGATGTAAAAATAAATAACACACCTAACCCTAAAAAGGTTGCAGTAATAACCCGAAGATGGAATGAACGCACCTCTATACATAGAACCTGCTACGGATTTATTGAATCACTAAAAGAACACTATCATTTAACCCTTGTGCATTTGGGACCAAAGTTTGACAACCTTGACACAAGTTTATTTGACGAGGTTAAGCACGTACAGATAGAGTCTGATGGATATTTAAATTTATCTGATATACAGGATAATGATTTTATGGTTGCATATCTACCTGATGTAGGCTTGGGACCAGAAAGCGTTCATCTTGCAAACTTAAGAATTGCACCGGCACAAATAGCAGGCTACGGGCATCCTTGCAGTACATTTGGCTCAAATATTGATTACTTCCTGGGTGGCTACGACGTGGAAAGAGCTGACTTAGCAAAGGTTAATTATTCTGAAAAGCTTGTATTGATACCGGGGAATGCTTCTCCTCCAACAGTGCCTGCTTACGAGCTTAAGCATACAGAAAATAAAACAGATAAATTTATTATTGCTTGCTCCTGGGGTGGTATGAAATTCAATTATGAAATGCTTTGCAACTTAAAAGAGATTATAGAAAAATCAAAAAAGAAATTATTATTCAGATTTTTTCCCGCATCTGGACCATCTCGATATAATTGCTTTATCCCGTTCGAAAATGAGCTTGCAGAAGTCTTGGGCAAAGAAAATTTTGAACTTATACCAAATTCAGGGTTGGAAACTTATATGAGTTTAATTGAAGAAGCTGATATAGCTATAGATTCTTTCCCTTATGGCGGCTATAATACTGCAATAGATATGATTTATTTAAGAAAACCACTTGTGGCGTACGAGGGCAACAAATTTTTCAATAGAGCAGCAGCTTTACTGGTAAAAACTGTGGGCTTGTCAGAGCTAGTGACGAAAAATAAAAAAGAATACATTAACTTAATTCTTAAACTTATTCACAATGATGAGTTTAGAAGGGACTTGACTAGCAGGTTAAAAGACGCTGACTTAAACGAAAAGGTATTTAACAATATACATGTTAAAGAGTTTAAGGTAATGATTGATTATTTGATAGAAAATAATGATAAAATTAAAAATTCTAAATCTAAGGCGCCTGTAATAATAGAAAAGTTAGAAGATGCTGCATTTTAGGTAATAATTTTTTAGTTACCAGGTTTTATTTTAGCAATTTTTTAATCTTATATGTTTTTATATATACAAGCTATATATTTAACTATATAAAAATGATAGAAGATAATGTTGCAAAAATAATTAACTTATAAGAGGTGCTAGAGCTATGATTTGGAATTTACAGAATAACTTTTATAACCATAATGTACACAACCTTTTTTCTTTGAGAAATCCTAGTGTACCACAAAGTTTTAGTCTTTTTAATGCATATTCTCCGCCTGCTGCTCAGCAGCTATTCTCATTCGGAAATGCATTTAATAATAATATTGGTAACCAATATTCACCTGCAGCAAACCCTGCTCCTCAACCTAAACTACCACAGCCTGCAGTACCACAATCTCCTCAACCCCCGCAACCAAAAAGCAATGCAGGCGATACTCAAGCTCAAGGAGGCAATAAACTTAGTCCTACTCAAAAAACACTCATAAAAAATCAAATAATGAGTGATGTAAGAATTAACCTTTTTAATTATTACAGCAAAATAGACTCACCTGAGAAGAAAAAGACCCTTGCTCAGGACTTTGGCAATATTTTTAATACAACATCAAACAAAATTGATGGAATGCTTAATAACATAACAGAAGAAGATGTTGCAAAAGCTGATAAACTAGTTGACGTAGATTTTATCAACCAAGTTAATAAACTGGAAAATGGAGTAGGCGTAACTCAAACAAATAAAATGAGTGATGACAATGACAAGTGCTTGCTAGATCTGGATTTTATAATGCAGGATAATATAAATGTAAAAGGTGAAGATGTATTGCAGAATAATACTTATCATTCTGACAATCCAAGCACTGACTACGAAGTTGATATTGTTTATCAACAAAACCTAATGAAAGAGGGAAATCGTATTCAGCAGAGGAATTCTGTTATTGAATAAATTTATTTGAGCAAAATAAATTATATTTCTAAAAGCCGCTTATCCTATGAGATGCGGCTTTTTTATTAAAATAAAAACCTTTATGTTTATGGCAATATACTAACTCTAAAAATTTTTCAGAAGTTTAATTTATGAGTAGTGTAATTATAAATAGAGAATCGTCATTAAAAAAAGTTAAAAAGTATGAAGTTAAGTCCATAAGAACGAGCTTATTAATGGTTCATAAGAACCTCATTAAAAGATTCTTCAACTCTACTCACAACTTCATCCCAGTTGCCTCTTTCTTTTTGTCTAAATACTTTAACATTATCATACCAAATACAATGCTCAATATCTTTTTGCCATCTCCAGTCAGCAGCATAACAAAGCATTACATACGCTGGCTTGCCTAAACCAGCAGTCAAGTGCATTATTGCAGAGTCAATGCCAATAATTAAATCGCAATTCATAATTGCAGCAGCAGTATCGGCAAAATTGTTAAATTCATCACCAAGCCTAATAATACTTACATCAGACTCTAGTTTGTCAAGCTGGTCAGTACCATCGCCTTTTTGTAATGAATAAAGTTGAGCATTTGGAATATCACTTAGTTTAACTAATTTATCTAATGGTATAGAGCGGTGGCCATCGTTTTTGTTGGCCTTGCTACCTTGCCAGAATATGCCAATTTTAAACTTATCATTGTTAAAATATTTGCTTCTAAAGTATTCAACAGTATCCCGGTCAGCATTATAAAATTTACCTTTATGAGGTATATTGTCATAGTTAGCATTGCAATGCTTTAAAGTACTCATATGATAAGCATATACGTCAAAGTCAATTTGATCTAAAGGTGTAGTATAATCAACTATCTCAATACCAAGTTCCGGCAATAAACTCATTCTCATAAGTTTATCAAGACCTTTATGCGGCTTATAAAGAACTTTTGAAGCCCCTCTGTTATAAAGCTGAGGTAAGTATTTACTAAATTGAATAGAGTCACCCAGCCCCTGTTCAAAGTGGGCAAATATTACCTTTCCTTCAAGATCTTCACCATGCCACAAAGGCTTATCTGTTTTAAGTAAGCGTTGATTTTTTTCCTTAATTTTCAGGCGCTGCTCGTAGTTTTCAAATCCTTTTTGTAAATCACCCCCTAATAGATATGAGTAACACATATTATATCTGGCCTCGATATACTCAGGGTCAACTTCAAGTGCCTGTTCAAAATAGTTTATAGAATCCTCAATATTATTATCCCACCTGTAAGATACACCTATGTTATTGTAGGCCTGCTTTAGTTCAGGCTTTAACTCAATTACTTTTTTAAAGTTTTCAATAGCCTTATCTATTTCTCTCATATCAAGATAAATTATACCAAGGTTATTAAACAACTCATAAGACTCAGTGTCATACTCTTTTGCTTTATTCAGGTGCTTAATAGCATTAGGATAGTCATTCTGAGTTGAATATACACTGCCAAGTAACGCATATACTTTATGTGCATTAGGGTTAACCTCTAATAACCTTTCTAATAGCTCAGTGGCTTTAGTATATTTTTTAGCATCTTTACAGAGGGTGCCATAATTATATAAAGTAGCCTCATCATTAGGGTTAAGCTCTAAAGCTTTTTCAAAGCATTCTATTGCCAAATCAGAATCTTTTGACTCTACATAGGTTACACCCAAGTTAGAATAAGCCGCAGCAAAGTTTGGATTTAGCTCAATAGCTTTTTTATAAGCTTCTTGGGCTAGCTCATTTTTATGTATTTGTTTATAAGCATTACCCAGATTATAATATGTATCTACATTATCCGGCATGCACTTGATAGCTGTTAGATAGCTTTCAATAGCTTTATTTGGTTGTTTCACGTTATAATATGCAATGCCCAAGTTTAAATGAGCATTTGCAAACTTTGGATTATGTAGTATAGACTGTCGGTATAACTCTATAGCCTTATCATAGTTATTTAATAATCTGTATGACAATCCAATATTATTTAATGTTTCAGCCGAAGGGATTACTTTATAAGACTTTTCAAAATAAGCAGCAGCTTTTTCATAATTTTTTAATTGATAATTCAGATACGCCAAATTAGAAATAATATCGTTATTATTAGGGTACCTTTGATGAGTTTCTTCTATAGTCTCGGTTGCTTCATTTATATTTTTATTTAGCTTGATAAGCTCGTAAGCCTTGTTTAGCTTTTCTTGTGCTTGCTCAGACAGCTCTGCATTTATTATACTTGTTTGTTTTACTTCAACATTACCAAATTTTTTTGCAATAAAAATGCTATGCCCTTCTATTTGATAATCAGCGCTATTATAAACCTCTAGCCCTTTTAAGTTTTCAAATAATCCCACAAAGTCGTCAGCATTGTTTTTTTGCAGAATAGCTTTAGCATTTTCATTTTCAACACATAATATTAAGGTTCCACCTATTTTTAGGGTTCTAAAAAAATCAATAAAATCATCTTTTATAAGGCTATAAGATAAATTCGAAATGCAAATAAAGTCAAACGCATAATTATTAAACAGCTTTAACATATTGTTTTTTAAAATCAAATTATAATTTTGCGGATTTGCATCACCTTCATATTGCGCAAAAATGCAATCAGCAAACTCATTTGATATTTCATTGCCGATAAACAAGCCATACCCATTTAAAAACTTTGATAATGTGTTCTTTACATCCAATATATTTACCATTATAACCTCTAATTTATCTGTACTATTTTTTACCCCAAAAAATAATGAGAATACATTATTTATCTTAATAAGGATATTTGATAACTTACATATATATTGTTTAACTTTTTTGATGAAAACACAATAATTTATTTTAAGTATTTTAAAGGGATTTGAGAAAATAAGGGTGTATATATGGCTGAAATAGAGCAAAATTTATCTATTGACGAAAAATTAAAGCTGGCGAAAATTGCATACCGCAAAGAAAACCTAAAAGAAGCCGAAAATTTAAACAAAGCGATTTTAAAAGAAAGCCCAAACCACGCAGAAGCAATAGCACAGCTTGGTTTGATTGCCAATAAAGTAGAAAAACGCGATATAGCAATAGATCTTTTAAGAAAAGCCACTCACTTAAAACAAAATATTTTGTTAGATAGTTACACCGACTTAGGCAGAATTTATTTTGAAGCAGAAAAATACGAAGAATCATATGGCTGTTTTAAAAAGTGTTTGGATATAGATCCTAACTACCCTCACTCATATAATAATATAAGTGTTGCCCTAACAAGGCTACATAGATATGATGAGGCAATAAAATATGCAAAGCAGTCTCTTAGTGTATCCAAAAACTCTCCGCAGTCATATAATAACCTTGGTGTTACATATATGAGAGCAAATATGTCAGACGAATCACTTGCATCTTATGCAAAAGCAATAGAGCTAATGCCAGATTACGCAGAAGCTTATTACAATAGAGGGGTAGCCTACAAGCAGTTAAGCAGGCTTGACGAGGCAATAGATTCTTATAAAACAGCTTTGGAATTAAAACCATCATATAAAGATGTATACCTAAATCTGGGTATTGCCTATCTGTGTAGGGGCAATTACGAAGAGGGCTGGGAGTTTTACGAAAAAAGATACTATACCAATCCAGAGCCGGGACCGGAAGTAAGATATAAAGCAACAAAATGGGATGGATCTTCTTTAGAAGGCAAAAAGCTTTTGATATACAGGGAACAAGGCTTTGGCGATTCTATTCAATTTGCTAGATTTCTGCCGATTCTTAACGACATGGGCGCCCAGGTTATTTTCAAGTGCCAGTCAGAGCTAAAGGAACTGCTGGAAGCTAATAACTTAAAGGCCTCTTTCATAGACAAAACTGTTCAAGATGAAACAGTAGAATTTGATATTTATGCTTTATTGCTAAGCCTACCTTACTTTTTAAAGATCAGGCCGGACAATATCCCATTAGCAGAAGGATATATAAAAGCTGATCCACAGAGAGTTCAAGAATATAAAGATAAATACTTTAATAATGATAAATTTAAAATAGGTATTTTCTGGCAAGGCAGTACAGACAATAAATCTGATAAAAAGCGCTCAATGCCATTGGAATATTTAGAAAGACTGGTTGATGTGCCTAATGTTCAATTATATTCTATTCAAAAAGGCTATGGAGCTGAGCAACTGGAAAGCTCATCCCAAAAAGATCAAATAATAGAGATTGGCGAATCATTTAACGATTTTACCGACGCAGCAGCAGCTATAGAAAACCTGGATTTAGTTATAGGTATTGACTCAGCATTTATACATGTAGCAGGAGCTATGGGCAAGCCTGCATGGCTGTTATTGGCCTTTGAAGCTGATTGGCGTTGGATATCAGGTGAGGAAAAAACGGGTTGGTATGACAGCTTAAGACTGTTTTGGCAAAAGGAAGCAAATAATTGGGATGACGTAATAAATAAGGTTATAGAAGAATTGCAAGTATATGTATAATTTAACTTTACAGATATGTAAAAGAATATTAATTACGATATACACTTGACGCATTAAAAGTTTACTAATTATCCAGGAAAAATTTATACCCAATAATATCGGTTATCTTCGTTGATTTCTCATATTAAAGTATGAACTTGGTAGGATTGACCAACGTAAAGATGTCTGGTAATATTAAAAAAAATGTGGTGGTATATCAAATTTATATCCTGAATGAGTAACTTATACGTTCAAAATTATCAAAATCTAAGGTTGAATAAATATTAAAAAATAATAAAAGTTAAGTAATTAAAAAATAGAAAGGATAAAAATTATTTAAAAAATTTATTTGTTTCGAACAGCTAATTTCACAAGTTATAAAAGGATAATAAGTAGAAGTTGGAAAAGTAGGAAAGGAAATAAGGATAGCGCTGAAAAAGTAAGTTTAAGGATAGAACTGAAATTACAGGTGCACAATGTAACCAAGGATTAAGGTTTAAAAATTATGAATTGTTTAGTTTTAACTTTTCGGAAAAGAAAGTTGAAAAATAGCTATATGTAATTTCTGGCTATAACAGTAGTGTTATAGTCCTTAAGTGCTATTTTTACCCATTTACTAATGTTTAATAAAAGAATTAAAGTCATATATAAAGTCCAAAAATGGATGTTCGGCATTAAGAAAGGAGTTCTTTTATGGCAGAAGACATAACAGGCACCAATGCTAATAATAATCTCACTGGCACAAGTGATAGTGAGAAGATTTATGGCGAAGGCGGCGATGATACTTTAAACGGTGGAGCCGGTGATGATACAATGTATGGTGGTTCAGGCGACGATGTTTATAGCGTCGACAGTACTGCCGACAAAATCATCGAAAATGCTGGTGCAGGAAGCGATATAATCAGATCTAGTGTTTCTTTTACTCTTGCAGATAATGTAGAGACTTTAGAATTATCTGGTTCTGATGATTTAAACGCAACAGGTAATACTGCTAATAATACTTTAACAGGTAATGACGGAGCTAACACATTAGATGGTGGCTCAGGTGCAGATAAAATGAGCGGTGGCTCAGGTGATGACACATATATTGTAGACAACCTAAAAGATACTGTTACAGATTCAGCTGGTACTGACTTAGTAGAGTCATCTGTCAGCTTTACACTAACTGATAGCAGTCTCGAAAATTTAACATTAACAGGTTCCGGAAATAATCGTGCAACTGGTAACTCTCAAGACAATACTATCATAGGTAACTCCGGTAATAACGTAATTGATGGTGGTGCCGGTGCTGATGAGATGCTCGGTGGTGCCGGTAATGATATTTACATAGTAGATTCTGAAAGTGATGATGTTTCTGAAGATGCTAACGAAGGTACTAGCGATAAAGTTAAGTCTTACGTTGACTATACTTTAGGCGATAACCTTGAAAAATTAGTATTAAAAGGAACAGAAAACTTAACAGGTACAGGTAATAGTGAAGATAACCTTGTAAAAGGTAATGATGGAGACAATACACTTGACGGTGGCGAAGGTGCTGACACCTTTAAAGGCGGCGCAGGTGATGATGTTTACATTGTAGATAACGCAAGTGACATTATTACAGAATTATCTGGTCAGGGTGAAGATACTGTACAAACAACAGTTTCTTACACAATGGCAGAAAACATCGAAAATCTTGAAGTTACAAATGAAGAAGCTGTACACTTAAAAGGCAATAAGTCTGATAACCTTATAACAGGTAACTCTGCAGCTAATACCTTAGATGGTAAAAGAGGTGCAGATACTTTAGTTGGTGGCTCAGGTGATGATATTTATATCATAAACTCTGATGACATTGTTTCAGAAGAGTCAAATGGCGGTACTGACACAGTACAGGCTAAAAAAGATTATACCTTAGCTGATAACGTAGAAAACCTTGAAGCATTTGGTACCAAAAAAGTTAATTTATATGGTAATGACCTAGACAACACATTGACAGGTAATACAACCGCTAATAAACTTGATGGTGGTGAAGGTGCTGACACTATGATAGGTGGTGCCGGCGATGATAAATATTTTGTTGATGATGAAAATGATGTTGTATCTGAAGAATCTGACGGTGGTTCAGATAAAGTTATTACTACTATAGATTATACTTTAGGTGATAACGTAGAAAAGCTAAAGTTTGACGGTGATGATGATTTATCAGGAACCGGCAACAGCTTAGCAAACGTATTAAAGGGTAACACCGGAGATAACACACTTGATGGTGGCGAAGGAGCAGATACATTAAAAGGTGCTGCCGGCAATGACACCTATACTGTTGATAATACCGGTGATGTTATACAAGAAAAATCAGGTGAAGGTACTGATACTGTAAAAACATCAGTATCTTATACTCTTTCTGATAATGTAGAAAATCTACAAGTAACATCTTCAGATGAAGTACACTTAGTAGGTAGTTCTGATGACAACCAAATTACAGGTAACTCAGCTGTTAACACATTAGATGGTGGCAAAGGTGCTGACACTCTCATAGGTGCTGATGGCGATGATATTTACCTTGTTGATGATGAAAAAGACGTTGTATCAGAAGATTCTAATGAAGGTACTGATACTGTAGAAGCAAAAGTTAACTATACTTTAGGTGACAATGTAGAAAATATTACGTTAAAAGGTACCAAGAGTATAAGCGCATACGGTAATGATGAAGCTAATACCTTGACCGGTAATACTGCGAAAAACACCCTTGATGGTGGCGAAGGTGCAGACACCTTGACCGGTGGTCTTGGCAATGACTACTATGTTGTTGATAATACTGGTGACGTTGTATCAGAAGAAGCAGATGAAGGTACAGATAAAGTAGAATCAAGTATTACATATACTTTAGGCGATAACCTTGAAAAATTAACCCTAAGCGGAACTTCTGTTATCGACGGTTATGGTAATAGTTTAGATAACGTAATTAAAGGTAATGATCAAGCTAACACTATTAATGGCGATGAAGGTGCTGACACTATGAAAGGTGAAGGCGGCAACGACACATACACAGTTGATAACACTGGTGACGTTGTTAAAGAATCTTCAAGCAGTGGTGGTATTGACCACGTTAACTCAAGTGTAAGCTTTACACTCGGTGATAATGTAGAACACTTAGACTTAACAGGCTCTGATGAGCTAAGTGGTACAGGTAATGATCTAGCAAACACACTAGATGGAACCGATGGTTCTAATACACTTGATGGTGGTGAGAACAAAGATACCATGATTGGTGGAGATGGTGATGATCTTTATTATGTAGACAATACTGGCGATGTAGTAACAGAAGAAGCTTCTAAAGGTACTGACGAAGTTAATTCATCAGTAACTTATACATTAGGCAGTAATGTTGAAAATCTTACCTTATCAGGTAAAAGTAATATAAGTGGCTATGGTAATACTTTAGCTAACTCTTTAACAGGTAATGCAGGAAATAATACCCTTGACGGTGGTACAGGCGCGGATACTATGGCTGGTGGTGCAGGTGATGACTATTACTTTGTTGACAATGCAGATGATGTTGTTACCGAAGATGCCGGCAATGGTACTGATACTGTTTCTTCTACTGTAAACTGGACATTAGATGATAATATTGACAACTTAGTATTAACAGGTTCAACAGCAACTGAGGCAATGGGTAACGGAGCAGCTAACAGCTTAACCGGTAATAGTGCAAATAACAACATTGACGGTGGCGAAGGCGATGACACTATGGCTGGCGGCACTGGTAATGATATTTATTCAGTTGACAGTACTGATGACACTGTTATTGAAAATTCAAACGCAGGTACTGACGAAGTTAAGTCCAGCGTAGACTTCACTTTATCAGACAATGTAGAAAATTTAACACTACAAGGTTCTGATGAGATAGCAGGTACTGGTAACAAATTAGCTAACTCAATAACAGGTAATGATTCTGCAAACACCTTAGATGGTGGTACTGGCGCAGATACATTAGCTGGTGGAGATGGCGATGACCGTTATGTAGTTGATAACTCATCTGATACTGTGACAGAAGCTTCTGGTAAAGGTACAGATACTGTTCAATCTTCAATTACATACACTTTAGGTGATAATGTAGAAAACTTAGAGTTAACAGGTAGTACAGACCTGGATGGTTATGGTAATACATTAGCTAATACACTTGATGGTAACACTGGTGAGAACTATCTTGACGGTGGTGAAGGTGCTGACTATATCAATGGTGGCGGTGGACTTGACACCCTTGATGGACATGACTCCACAGCGGCTGCAGATACATTAGCTGGTGGCAATGGTAATGACACATATTCTATTGATAGTACAGATGATGTTATTACAGAAGATGCCGGTAAAGGTACTGATACAGCCTATGCTAACTTCTCATCTGCTGTTGAGTACTCATTAACAGCTAATTTGGAAAATATAGTAATGACAGATAACCTGGCACATACTCTTATCGGTAACTCCGATGCTAACAGTATTACAGGTACTTCTGCAGATAATATAATAAGTGGTGGTTCAGGCGCTGATACCATGATTGGTGGCGCTGGTAACGATACATATACTGTAGACTCTACAGCTGACGTTGTAACAGAGGAAGCTTCTGCGGGTGATGCAGATATAGTATACTCTTCAGCTACATTTACAATAGGCGATAATATAGAAAATTTAGAGTTAATAGATGATAGCAATGTAAGTGCATACGGTAACAGTGCAGCAAACTCAATTACCGGTAACTCTGGAGATAATACTTTAGACGGCGGAGCCGGTTCTGATACTATGGCTGGAGGATCAGGTGATGATACATTCATTGTTGATAATACAGGTGATTCATTATCTGATACTGATGGTATTGATACTGTAAAATCTTCAGTAAGCCATACACTTGCAAGTGCATTTGAAAATCTAGAATTAACTGGTTCCAGCGCAATAAATGGTGTTGGTAACTCTGAGAATAATACATTAACTGGTAATACAAAAGTTAACACTCTCGAAGGTGGAGCTGGTGACGATTATCTTACTGGTGGTGGCGGTAACGACGTTCTAGACGGCGGTGCTGATAATGATACATTAGCCGGTGGTAACGGTGATGACCTTTATACTATCGATTCAGTAGATGATGTTGTATCCGAAGAATCAGGTAAAGGTACAGATACTGTTTACGTCAGCGGTACAAACATTACCGAGCTGACCTTAGCAGATAACGTTGAAAATGTTCAGATTGACGGCGGAACTGTTGTAACTCTTACAGGTAATGAAGTTAATAACACAATTACAACAAAAACATCTGGTAACTATGATGACTTTATCGATGGTGGAGCTGGTAATGACGTAATGGTAGGTGGCGATGGTAATGACACCTATACAGTTGATAGCACAAAAGATGTTATTACAGAAAACAACACCGATTCAAATTCATCAGCAGATAAAATCTTCTCATCTGTTACATTTACAGTATCAGATAACGTAGAGCATATCGAGTTAACAGGTACCAAAGATATAAATGCTTATGGTAACACAGCGGCTAACTCTGTCACTGGCAACTCTGGTGATAACAGCCTTGTTGGTGGATCTGGAGCAGACACCCTAACAGGTGGAGACGGTGCTGATACCTTAGATGGTGGTACTGGTGCTGATTCATTCTATGGTGGTGATGGCAACGATACTTACATTATTGATGACGCTAGTGACAAAATTAAAGAAGACTCAAGCGGTACAGAATTAGTTAAATCAAGTGTTACAATTGACATATCTCAAACATCAGGTATAGGTGAAGCCTATGATGATATAGAAAACGTTGAGCTAACAGGTAATAGTGCTATAAATGCAACTATGAACGATAACGCTAATACTGTAACAGGTAACAGTGCAGCTAATTCAATCTTAGGTAACGCTGGAAACGATACCATTGACGGTGGATCAGGTAATGATATACTTCGTGGTGGCGATGACGAAGATAGCATTATTGGTGGATCAGGTAATGATACCTTAGATGGCGGTCTAAACTCCAGTTCAGCAGGTGATACAATGCTTGGTGGATCAGGTAATGACCAATATACTATCGACTCAGCCTTAGACGTTGCATCAGAAGAATCAGGCAAAGGTGTAGATACCGTTGTTATCGATGATTCTGAGGCTAGCGGAATTGACTTTACATTAAATGATAATATAGAAAAATTACAATTAAGTGATGCTGCTACTTTAAATGGATATACTTTAACTGCTAATGATTTAAACAACACAGTCACTTCAGGTGATGGTGATGACACTATCGATGGTGGCGAAGGTAAAGACATAATGACCGGTAACGCTGGTGATGATACATACTATGTTGATAACACCGGTGATAGCATTACCGAAGTATCCAACGAGGGTACAGATAAAGTAATAACAACAATAAGCCATACATTAAAAGATCACTTAGAGAACTTAGAAGTTGCTTCAAGCGTGTCAAATGGCTTAACATTAACAGGTAATACAGAAACCAATACCTTAACAGGTGGCTCAGGCCATGACTCTATAGTAGGTGGAGCAAGTTCAGATACTTCAAATGATACACTAGTTGGTGGTGCAGGAAGCGATACATTAGATGGCGGTCAGGGTGATGACTCAATGACCGGTGGTGATGGTAACGATACCTATGTTGTAGATAGTGCAAATGATGTTGTTAACGAATCAGGTACAGGTGATGCTGCTGATACAGTTAAATCATCCGTAGCATTTGACCTAAGTTCAATAAGCAACGTAGAAAACTTAACCTTAACCGGAAGTAGCGACATTAATGCAACCGGTGATTCTTCAGCTAATACTATAGTTGGTAATACTGGCGATAACTTTATCGACGGTGGTGCTGGTAACGATAATATCAGCGGTGATAGCGGTAATGATACTATAGATGGTGGTACTGGTGATGACACCTTAGCTGGTGGTGCTGGTAACGATAGATACACAATCGATAGTACTGGTGACGTTGTTACAGAAGAATCAAGTAAGGGTACTGATGAAGTAGTAGTTGATAAAAACGCAATCGATTACTCTTTAACAGATAACGTAGAAAATCTAACTCTTACAAGTACTGTAAATACAGCTAACAAAGTATTTAATGGTAATGACCTTAAAAATACAATTGATGCAAGTTCAATAACAGTAGCTGTAACCTTAGACGGTAATGGAGATAATGACTCTATAACCGGTGGTTCAGGTGATGATACTATTGACGGTGGTACAGGCCGTGACACCATGAAAGGTGGAGCAGGCTCAGATGTGTACTATGTAGACAATACTGGCGATAGTATTACAGATTCTGCTGGTTCAGCTGATAAAACAATTACATCTGTTAACTACACACTAGACTCTGGCATAGAGAACCTAGAAGTTAACAGTACAACAACGTCAGGCCTAAAGTTAGGCGGTTTAGCTGCTGACGAAACTATCTCTGGTGGTGACGGCAACGATACCATCTATGGTAACGGTGTAGCTGACGGCGGTTCAACCGGTGACTTAATCAAAGGTGGCGCCGGTGCTGACTCTATTATTGGTAACGCTGATGATAATGACCTTGATACTATCTCTGGTGAGGCTGGAGCTGACACCATTGACGGCGGTCTGGATACTGGTAAAGATACCTTAGTTGGTGGTGATGGTAACGATGTATTTATAGTTTATGATGATGCTGATGTTGTAACTGAGGCAAATACTACAGGTGCCGGTACAGATACTATTAAATTGAGTTCTAGTGCAACAGGTACTACTTATAACTTAACATCTTGGACTGGTCACAGTGGTGCACTAGACAATGTTGAGATCTTTGATGGTAGTGCAGTTTCTGGCAACTTAACCGTTACTGGTCACGCAACAGCTGCAATGACACTTGACGGTGGTGATGGTGGAGACACTATTACTGGTGGTTCAGGTGCTGATAAAATCGGTGGTGACAAAGGTGCTGACAAACTTATTGGTGGCGGTGGCGATGACACCTTAGAAGGTGGAGACGATAACGACATCTTAAGTGGTGGCACAGGTGATGATAGCTTAGTTGGTGGCAAAGGTGATGACCAATACACCATTGACAGTACAGCTGATGTAGTAACAGAAGACTCAAGTGCAGGTACTGATGAAGTTGTTATCGATGCTGATATCGCTTACTCATTAACAAGTAACGTAGAAAAATTAAGCATAAAAGCTGCAACAACAGTAACAGCAGGCAACGAATACAAAGGTAATGCATCAGATAATACTCTTGATGTAAGCGGTACTGACGGTGTAAACGGTATGAAAGTATACGGCTATGGTGGTCGTGATACAATTACCGGTGACGATGCAGCAGATACCATTGATGGTGGAGACGATAATGACGTTATTGATGGTGGTGCCGGTGCTAATACTCTTGCTGGTGGTGCAGGCAATGACAGTATAACCGGCGGTGCCGTTGTTGATACCATTGATGGT
>JANQFW010000071.1 GCA_028277625.1 Candidatus Gastranaerophilales bacterium
ATAGAAGCTTCTTTATTCTACGAAAGCAATTCTGAAACTATCAAGTCAATAGTTGGCTCTAATTGGATAGTTAATACTTTATAGACTGCTAATTGATATTATTTGTTAGTGCAAATGAACTCAAGCTACAATTTAAAAGTAAAATAACACTTAAAATACTTATGATAAATTTTTTCATATATTTAACCCCAATATAAATCCATAATTAAATTAATTGCACTATTCAAATATAACACAAGCTTAATTTTATAAATTATAAATAAAGAAAGTACTTTAAGCTAAAGCATCAAAAAGGATGCTATATAAAATTTAAAAGCATCCTGGTTTGTACCTTGTTTGTACTTATATTAAAAAAGGGAGAAATAATGCAGCGTATTAAAACAAGCTACACTTCTTTTACTTTTTTTACCAATTCTCTTCTGTCTAGGTAGCGCTTACACTGCTGAGTTCTATCGTAACCCAACATAATGCCTAAGATAAAATCCTGCTCAAGGCTAATTTCATTAAGCTTTAAAGTACTAAATGTTTTTATGACTTCAACACAATGAAAAGCCCCAAAATAAACATTAATTTTCTCTTGATCTACATGGTCAATTACAAAATCTATGTTGTCATTTTCAAGCCTTTGTTTAATTTTTTCTTTGAACTTTGCAGCTCCGGTAAATAATACCAAGTTCCTTAAGCCTTTTTTATACTCATAAATATGATGATAAAAAACTTGCAAACTACTATTGTGATCATTTAACTGTGAGTTTATTGATATTATATTCTGATTGCCTGAAAAAGTTGTAGTATGTTCCATAATAAGCTCCTTGTTTTATAATTTAATTATTGATCTTAGTCCGAATGTAACCGCATTTCTGCCTTTACCGCCAGGATTAAATATAATTTGCATATCTGGCATTATTGCCAACCAAGGTGTTAATTGAACCTTATGATAGACTTCTAAAGCTGTTTCTACATTTCTGCCATCTATACTTTTGTATCTTTTACTTACATCAGCAAAAGCTGCGCCAATACCAGTTGAATCTTCATCTCTATTAGGTATTAAACCTGTATAAACTAATCCCGCACAATAGTATCTTGCAATTTCATTTCTGTCAGATGGTGCTACACCTATTTGACCTATTAAATTTAAACCCTGATCATCATTATTATCTTTATTTTCTATAAAAATATTCTGGTCAACCCCTGCATAAAGTCCATGATTGCCCGCAAAAGATCTTTCTAATCCATCACCTCTTATTTCGTCAACATCACCTGAGTGATACCAGTAACCTAGTATATAATTACCTTTATGGTCATTATAATTCATATCTAAAGAAATTTCTGTTATATGGACAGCTCCACCTTTTCCATCAAACGCTGTATCATTATCTTTTAGATCTACTTCATCTTTAGCTGTGGCTACAGACGACAGATTAAAAAGTACACTACTTGCTAATACACTTATTAATAGAGTTTTTTTAATTTCTTTTAACAATATATTTTTCATAATTTCATCCATATAGAATGTTAGTCGCTTTAAACTTTTATCTTTTTGATTTTAAATAATTTTTAAATTTATCTACCACATTGTCCGTTTCTATAATAAACTCTACAAAAAAATTAAATTTACTTGAAACAGCAGGAGAAGCAATATTTTGAAAAATAAAAACTACCTCTTGAGCCTCACTATCAGATAACTCTAATACTTCGTGAAAAAATTTATTTTTCAGATAATCTTTTTCACTTTTATTTTGCTTTCTCACTTTTGTCTCCTTAAAGGTTAAAGTTTGATGCCCCGAACTTTTGTGGCAAAAAATTTTATTCTTCTTTTTTCTTACTAAATTTTTTAAATTCTTCAGCTATATTTTGTTCCTTACCGTACAATTCTTTACTAAATTCAATAAAATCAACTAATTTTTCCAATACATTTTCAGATATTACATGTTCAATTTCGCAAGCATTTTTCTTTGCTTCTTGCTTATCAACTCCAAGAACTTCGTGCAAAAAATCATAAAGAATTTTGTGCTTTAGAACTATTTCTTGCGCGACCTTTTGACCTTGATAAGTTAAAGTCACTTTGCTGTATGGTTCATAATTAATTAATTTTTTTTCTGCAAGAGATCTTAGGGCTTCTGTTACAGAAGATTTGCCAACATTCATTTCCTTTGATATATCAATTGGCCTTGCCGCATGATGTTTTTCAACAAGATGATATATTGTCTCCAAATAATCTTCTAAACTCGCTGTGATCCTTTGCTTTTTCAACATATCTCCTTTGTACGGTATTTAGATATAAAATTTTTATTACACATCAAATGGTATGGCAAGCCGCACTTTTTGTCAAGCTATTTTTTTTAATAAAACTAAATTTTTAAAGACATTGGATAAGTATGGAGCCGAGGAAGTTTTGGCATATTTTTAGATTTTAAGTCAGGCCCTTTAAAGGAATTAAAAGTATTATCTTGCAAAATAGAAGAATTTACAAGAGGGCGTGAAACTTCTGGTGCTTTATCTGCTTTATGCTTACAACTAGTAGCGTATTTATTTCTATACCACTTTGCAAAAGAGTTTGTTACAAAGGGAGTAGCTACATTACTGGCTAAAAACAAGCCTGTTACTGCTCCTACTAAAGTTTTAAAGCCTTTCTCTGCGTTTTTAACGGCATCAAAAACATCTCTTTTATTATTCCCAAGTCTGTCCGCAATTTCTTGAGGTAAACTTTCAAAATCTTTTGACCTGAGCAGCTTTTTCATATTATCCTGCTTTTTTAAGACTGCCGGAAGCTCTTGTTCTACAAACTTCTTCGCATTATCTTTACTCTTTACAAAGATGCTACTTGGCTTAAACTTGCCGGATACTAAAAGATGAGATGCAAACTTGCTTAAACAAGCTGACAGTCCAAGTGTTATGGCCAGAGAAAGTGCGCCTTCACTTAGAGTTTGAGGTATCAAAAAGTTTTTTTGATCATCAGGTGTTTTTTTATTGAATTTGATTGCTAAAGTTTCGACTACACACATCAAAGCAACAGGAAGAGCAGTTGATACACTTAAAAACATTGGATTATGCTTTTTTGCAAAGGCTTCACATCTTGTTAATGGCTTTAGAATACACTTTTTTACAAAAATTTCACATCTTTTTAAGGAATTTAGAATAGGATTAGGCATTATGCATCCCTCCTAAAATTTTGACTGTTGTCCTTTTTACTTTTACATTTGGGTTCTATCCAGCCAGATATTATATTTAATGATTTAGTTGTACAAAATTTACCAAAGGTTAAAACTGATAATACAGCCATACAGGCTGAGGCTATTTTAGGTATGCCATATTTTGGCCCGATTAACTTTTCCCCCAGAGCCCTAGCCGCAACACCAAGAACTGTACCTACAACTATCTTTGCAGCAGCTTTTAGCATCGAACATTTTCTTGTTTCTGCATCAAGCTTTCTATTTACATAGCAGTCTACAACAGGCTTGGTTGCTAATGCTGAACACCCTAAAATAAGCCTCAATTCCCAATTATTTAAATTGCTTAGCCTATGCGCACTTTTTGTGACTATTTTATTTACACCTTTTGAAATATTCATTGTATAAGCCCCGGTGGTTGATGCGATTCACAATAGGCCTTTACCAATACATTTTGTCCTGCTGGAGCTTTAAAGTAATTCGGAACATCATCATCATCATCCGTGTCAAATCCTTGCTCCTTCGCATCTTGTGCTTTCATTAAAAGCACCTTTTCTTTACCCAATTTATCAACAATTTTAACCGCAGAACTATGCCAAGGAGTTATATTTTGGGCTGAAGGCGTTAAAGGTATATTGATTTTACTTGAGTAAGGATCCTGAGGGTGCACTGAAAATCTTACTGCATTTGGCTCTCTATCTGCAATCCAACTATTAACAGTCTCAGCACCTTGTATTACCTTATAGGCTCTATCTTTTCCTTGTTTTTTACATTGATTTAAGCTTAAACTAGGGAACTGACCTTTTAATTCTTCTGTATAAAATCTGTGAATTCCATTAAACTTATTGTTTAACAATCCTCCTTTTTTTACATCTTTTTTTACTTCCTCAATAGATCTGCCATAAGTATCAACTATTTCCTTTGCCTTTGCCTTAAAGTCCTCGGGGTATAACTTATCTAAGCTAACCAGCTCTATATGTTCATCATCTCCAATTAATTTTCTTATATCATCTGAGTATTTAATGACAGCAGCATAGTCAACTTTTTTAATGGGGGCAAAGAAAATTCCGTCAGAATATATTTTTAGCTTTAATTGATCTCCAAAACTTTTTTCTGCATATCCCATAAACTTTTTTAAAAAGCTGATGCTTTCTTTTTCAGCAGCATCAGCAGAGTCAGATAATGTTTTTTCACGAGAAGGAGACTTGAAAGGAAAACTTGGCATTGCAAAAACTAACGGGCTTCCTTTCTCTGTTTTTTTCATTTTTTCTTGGATTAGACTTGACATATGGTCTATGATACTTAGTTTTTCTTTTTCTCCAGGCTCTTTATTATCAGTAAACCTAGTTACATTATATAGAAATTCTGCTAGTCTACGTGGATTGCTACCTGAAAAAGCCAACTTTTTAGTTTGCTTTGCAGAAGATAATTTATTAAATTGAACTATGGTTCCTTTTTTATAAGGACTTTCTCTTAGAGAATTGTTTTTAAAATTCTTAGCCAAACCGCTTTGCAAAAGCATTACTGCCTCCTGTTTTATTTTTAATATGTTTTTTATGGTTAATTCTTATGTAGGTCGATTAAATTTCATACAGTTAAAGTACGTCAAGCCCAACTTAAAGTCAGAAAAAAAATAACTACACTATATTATGTTTTTAAACCTATACCATACTGTTTTTAAACTTAGCAAATACGTTATTATCTGTGCATTTGTCTAAATAATCAGCATTTGAGTTTAAATTAGATTCTTTAGTTATAAATTTGTCATTAATCTCATTTTCTTCAGACTTTTTCTTATCTAAATAACCGATATTTACATTTACATTAGATTCTTTAACTGGAAGATTATCATTAATTTTTTTGTATTCAGATTTTTTACCGTTTCTATAACCCATTCCTGCTCTATAGCCTGATACAGCATACATTAATGGCAATGAAGGCTCTATCCATTTAAATCCTGAAAGCACCCCGATAGTTGCAATATCATCCGCATGAAGTGCTACATCCAAGCATTCTGGACGTCGCTCATCATACAAGCCCTTTTTCTTATCTCCAGAATCTTTATTAAATAACGGATCTATAAGCTTTTTAGACATAAAGTTTGCAATAGAACTACCGCCAATAACACCTGTGGTTAAAATACCTGTAACCATTGCGCCTGCTCTAACAACAGCGGATGGTGTTTTAATAATTTTTGATTTTTCTAATCTATCTAAAGCAAACAAAGATAAGCCGGCACCAACATTGCATAAGAATATATTTGCAAAATATTGATAAAAACCTTCTTTAATCTTGTCAGGAAGCTTAGCCGCACATTTATCTTTGTTTAGCTTATCTCCAACAATACCTCCGGCAACACCGCCTACTACGGGTACTAAACCCAAAATTGAAAGCCTTTTAATTTCATTAAGTATATCCATATGCCCAACTGCAACAGGCTCTGGTATTAGCTCCTTCAAAAACTTTTTGCCGGCTTCTGTACTTCCCAGATGCTCATGGAGGGATTTAACTTCTGAAAAATTTAAAGCATTTTCTTTCTTAAAATTAGAAGCTGCTTTTTTTAGCAGGCTTTTAGCATCACCAGAAAGGCTGCCAGAATGATTTTTCAAAAAATCACTTACAAGTTGGTGTTGCTCTTTTGCCACATCAGCAACTTTACGGCTTTCAATAAGCCCCTCAAATCCTTTAAATAAGGTTTTACCATTTAACTTTATAGCAGGCATTCCTCTCACTGAAGCTAAAGCTGCTAGTACAGTAAAAGATAAAACAGAAGCATTCTTTACAATCGATTTTTTACGCTCTTCTTTGGGTTGACCATAAACATTTTTTGCCCCCCACAAAGTTGCGCCTCCAACTAACAAAGTAGGTACAGCGCTACTGAATTTAGCCAATGTTATTGGTTGGTCAACTCTTTTTCCAAGTAAATTGAGATTTTTACCTACCAAAGCCAGTTTGTTCATTTTTGCCCTTCTAGTATGGTTAATCTTACTTTATTATTAAAAAATCACACTTTCAACTTTTGTTAAAGTTTGTAAAGCCTAACTTTTAGTGTAAAAAGATCCATAAAATTATCAAACTTAATTTCAAACGATTATTTAGTCTTATCACGTTTAAACTTTATTTAATTAACAAAGTCTTTAGAGCTTGTTAAGTTTTAGATAAAACTTATTAAGCAAGACTTATTTATCGATTATTCTTTTTACAAGACAGATCATACGGCAAGGCAAACTTTTTGTCAATACATGTTTTCACATGTAACAATATGTTAAAGAGCTAGTTATATTTAACCTTTAATTCAGTACATACTTGTTGAGTTTAAGCTTTACACATTAAATTGATAAAATTCTTCTTCTTTTAGATTTCTATTCATCAATTTATTTATAACTTCTTTTGCAGAAATATCGGTATACACAGCTTCGTAAATAACACTTGCCAAAGGAGCCTGAATATTTAGCTTATTTGCCAATTCACAAACTGCTTTAGATGTTTTTACACCTTCAGCAACAGAGCCTAGTTCTTTTAAAATATCATCTAATTTTTTACCCTGCCCAAGTTTATAGCCTACCTGATAATTTCTACTCAAAGGGCTACTACAAGTGGCAATTAAATCACCCACACCGGATAATCCATATAAGGTACTAGGATTTGCGCCTAGCTCAATGCTTAATCTTACAATCTCTGCCATACCTCTGGTTAAAATAGCGCCACGGGCATTATCTCCAAGCTTCATTGCATCGACAAAGCCGGAAGCTATTGCAATAACATTTTTTAAACTACCGCCTAATTCAACACCAACCAAGTCAGGATTAGTATAAAGTCTAAATTTACCGGCTACGTTCAGGCTTTTTTGCACATACTCCGCAGCCTCGGTATTTTTTGAGGAAACAGAAGCAGCAGTAGGCAAGCCTTTTAATACTTCTTTTGCCAAAGTTGGACCGGATAGCACAACTATATTGTTCTCTGGCAGTTCTTCCTCTATAACTTCGCTCATTCTTTGCAGGCCTGGCAGTTCAAGACCTTTAGATGTATTAACTACTATTTGATTATTTTTAATACCAGCTTCTTTTAATTTTTTAGAGACATCTCTAATACCAGAGGTTGAGACAACCAAAAGTATTATATCTGCACCCTCGATAGCCTGCTTTAAATCTGAAGTTATTTGAACCTTATCATCCAGTTTAACTTTTACCGGAAACTCAATTGATTTTGTTTTTAAAAACTCTTCTGTAAGGTCTTCTCTTCTTGACCAAATGGTTACATCATCAAAATTATTTGTTAAAAGCCATGTTAAAGTTAATCCCCAGCTGCCAGCACCCAAAACTGCTAATTTCATTGTATAAATCTCCCCATTTAGTCTCTTATTTTATTTTCTTTACCATGAATCAAGCGCTTAATGTTGCTTCTATGAAGATAGACAATATAAAGAGCACCTATTGTACAGTATGCTATATAGCTTGTAGGCTGCTTCATTAAATACATTAAAACAGGTGTCATTAATATAGTTATAATAGAAGATATTGAGACTATTTTAGAAAACCAAGTTATTGCACACCAAAGAGCTATTGTTATGAACCCTACAGGCCAGCACAAGCCAACTATTGATCCTACACCTGTAGCAACTGACTTGCCGCCTTTAAATCCTAAATAAACAGGCTTGCTATGTCCTATTATCAATGCAGTTGAAACTAGGACAGGCAAAATTGAATATTCCGCAAATAACCCAAACTTAATTTCCAAGTACTTGGCGGCTAGAACAGGCAGTGCGCCCTTTAGTGCGTCTACAATCATAACTGTAAAATAATCTTTTTTTCCAAGTACTCTTTTTACATTAGTAGCGCCGGTACTACCACTTCCTACAGTTCTTATATCTATACCTTTTCTGAATTTTACCAATAAATATCCAGTAGGAAATGCCCCTATTAAGTATGCTAGAAGCACTATTATACCTGTATTAAAATACAAATTATCAAATACCATACTTTAACCCTCACCTGCTCTTAACCATATTTATTTTTCTTTTTTATTCTTAAACACAATCTTTATTGGGGTTGCCTCAAAACCAAATGCCCCTCTTAATTTATTTTCCAAATATCTTTGGTAGCTATCAATTACAAGGCTTTTATCGTTTACAAAAAATGCAAAAGTTGGAGGCTGTACATCAACCTGTGTTGCATAGTATGCTTTTAATCTTTTATTCTTTACTGACGGGGGTGGATTTAAGGAGAAAGCTTCTAAAACAATTCTGTTTAAAAGACTGGTTGAAACTTTCTTTTGTGACTCATTATAAGCCTCTTTTGCCAAGGCGAAAATTTTGTGTATTCTCTTTTTTGTCATAGCACTTATATATAAGATAGGAGCAAAGCTTAAGTGAGGAGCTTCTCTTCTTATTACCTTGGTGTAGCCGTTTACGGTGTAGGTATCTTTGTTTTCTACCAAATCCCACTTGTTCACTACAACAATTATTGCTCGTCCTGCTTCATTGCTTATTTGCGCAATTTTTTTATCTTGATCTGTGATATTTTCTATTGCATCAACAAGCAGAACAGTTACATCAGATTCTCTTATAGCTTTTAGCGACCTAATTACAGAAAACTTTTCTATACCGTATTCTACTTTTGACTTTCTTCTTATACCGGCAGTGTCTACTAGTATGTATTCTTCACCCTCATAGTCAACGCTTGTATTAATAGAATCTCTTGTTGTGCCTGCCACATCACTAACAATAACTCTTTCTTGCCCCAAAAGCGAATTAACTAATGATGATTTACCTACATTGGGCCTACCTACTATTGCAAGCCGAATAGCACTGGACTCTTCATCGCAAATATCTTGAGGGAATAAATCTGCCAATTCATCTAAAATATCGCCGATACCACCTGAGCCATGCATTGCAGATACAGGAAACGGTTTGCCTAGCGCCAAGGAGTAAAAATCACTTATTAAATCTTTTTTTTCTGGTGTATCAATTTTGTTAACTGCTAATAAAATCGGCTTTTTGGTTTTTCTTAATAAATTTGCAATATCTTCGTCAACCGGGGTTACACCCTCTGCACCATCAGCCAAAAATATAATTACATCTGCTTCTCTTGTAGCAACTTCTACTTGAGAATATATTGATGTCATTATTTCATCTTTCAGATCCGGTATAATACCGCCGGTGTCGATTACGGTAAAAGGTTTTCCTACCCATTCCACATCAAAATATAATCTATCCCTTGTTACGCCAGGCATGTCATCTACAATGGATTCTCTTGCCCCAAGCAATCTGTTAACAAAGGTTGATTTGCCCACATTGGGTCTTCCTACTATTGCAACTATCGGTTTTTTACTCATTTTATTTTCAGCCAATTTTATTCTTGTATTCCACTCAATTTTATTTTCAAATTATATCTATGTAAATATAATTTACTTATTTTGTCTTTAATATAATTATACCTAATTAAGCACAGGAAGATAAATCTAAAACTTAAATCAGTATAAAAAGTATACCCCAAAAATAAACTTTATTTTTTAATAATTCTATCCAGTACAGCAAAAGCCTTATAATGTTTTTCTACGTCATGAACCCTGATAATATTAGCACCATTAGAAGCAGCGTATGAATTAAGAGCAATATTAGCATCTTCTCTATCTATAATAGGTAAATCTATTATAGATGATATTATAGACTTTCTTGATATTCCTATTAACAAAGGGAAACCTAATGATACAAATTCTTGAGTTCTCTTAACTATTTCAATATTATGTTCTAATGTTTTTCCAAAACCTACACCAGGATCAATGATTATATTTTCTTTTTTTACGCCAGCATTAATTAGCTTTTGAGTTTTTTCGTGCAAATAACCACAAATACAATTTACGACATTTTGAGGGTATTCAGGGCTCACTTGCATTGTTTCCGGGCTGGATAAGCTATGCATAATAACAACAGGAGCTTGCTGCTCCAGTGCAACATCGAGCATTTTTTCATCCCAATCAAAACCGGAAACATCATTTATTATATCAGCGCCATTGAGTATAGCCTCTTTGGCAACAATAGAGTGCCTTGTATCAATACTTATTGGGATATCTTTATTAATTTTTCTTATTTCTTTAATAATAGGGATAACTCTCTGCAGCTCTTCATCCAGCAATACTTCTTTTGAGTATGGTCTTGTTGACTCACCGCCTATGTCAATAATATCAACATTATATTCTAGCATTTTGTTTACTTGATCTAAAGCTGTATCAATATTATCAAATTTTCCTCCGTCAGAAAAAGAGTCTGGGGTTGCATTTAAGATGCCCATTATATATGTTTTTTTTGCCCAATCAAATTCTGTTTTTCTTACTTTTAAAGGCTTAATACTAGAGTTTAAATAATCATAGAGTTCTTGTGAGAGTTTTTTTAAGCCAAAAGGTTGCAACTTAAGCTTATCTACTAGTTTTGCCAATTGTGCATTAGTTGCACCTATAATTAAATGTGTTTTTTCAACTTCTGAAGAAATAACACCCTTATGTACCGCAGCATCTGCACCTAAAGACAAAGCCAGTTGTTTTATTGTATTTGCTTGGGCACAGTTTAAATAATGAATTTTTACCAATAAAAAATTATATTTATCTTTTGCTTTGCTTATATAGCCTTTAAAAAAGCCTATATCTTCTAATGCCTTATCTATACAATCAGGAAATATTTTACTAATAAAAAACTGTTTTTGCATTATTAACTCTTAGATTGGTATTTAAATTAGACCCCTGCGCCTCATGTCAATTTGTTTTTTGTGTACAATTTTATGAATTTTGTTTATTTCCGCAACTTCTAAGCCTAGAAACTTAAAACCTGTTAAAAATGTTTTTTGCTCTGCATCATATTGAACATGGACGGGTTTTATCTCTGAGTCTACTCTTAGACCGGTAATGCTAAATAAAACTCTTAATTTTTTACTTGCGGTAATTTTATTTCTTGTTATCAGAGCAAGCCCACCACCACTTAGGTTTGCACATTTACATGATGTTTCTGTGGCTATATCTAGTCCATTTAGCTGCATTACTCTAAGCTTAAGCTCAAAGCTAAAAGACATTCTTAAGAATCCTCGGCGCTGTATTCTTTCCAACGACTCTGGCATTGTAACCCACAAACCTGATATAGAACCCTTTGAAATACTTTTAATGGAACTCTCTCCGCTCCAGAGGCCTTCTTTTGTTACACTGCCTAGCTGCAAAACAGTGCGTGGAGTCACTCCCATTTGAATACCATGTGAGATTAAGGAATCAATTAAAAGCATTCCATTGCTAATATCTTTTACATAAGACGGAAAATATTCTGAGTTATTACGCCTCCTAACAGAAAGTTTCCTTCCCATTGGGAAGTATGAGTCAATATCAGTATAAATTATTTCTTTTTTATCATTATTGCCACTATTGTCGTTAAAAAACATCTTTGATAAGGTCCCAAATAATATATTTTTATTTATTAGTATACTAACTCAAAAATACCTTTCAGATTGTTCAATCCAGTTAAAGCTAATAAAATAACCTGTACTTTAAAAAGAGTAAAATTAAATCCAGTTTATGAGCAGTATATTTATTATAGATTAAAAATTAAAATATTTTTATACGCAAAAACGTTGAATTTTTATGACTTTGTCCTTATAAGATTTATATTTTTTAATAAAATAAAGACAAAGTAAAAGTCATAGATGTCCAATTTATTATCCACAAGCCTTTTTAAATAGGACCCAACTATAAAAAATAATAATTTAAAATCTTTAGAATAATATTCTATCACTATAAAAAAATACTTTAAATATAAATCCCTATAAACTTTATTTTTTATATCGCTAAACAAATTTAAATCATCTTTTTTAAAAAAATTGTCATACACCTGTAAGTATTGTTTTAGGCTTTTTAAAACCAGAGAATTCTTTTTATGATTTTTTAGATCAATATACCCATTATTCAAATATAAAGGCTCTTTTAACTGCAAGATTTTATTTTCATATTTTATAAATAAATTTATAAAAAAGTCTAATACATAGCTTTCATTGAGCTCTTCGCTGAATCTTATATTATCAAAAACTTCTTTTTTTAACATAACAGAAGCTAAATCAGGCATTATCTCCATTAATAAAAGCGACCTAAGATTGCTTGCGGGTAATTGTTCGTATGTCCTATTAAAAAATATATTGTTATGCTCTGTTTGTTTAACCTTAAAGTCTTTATCAACATCCAATCCAAAGCTATAGCATGCCATAAGCTCAGTGTTTTGAGTCAATGCATCTAAACGCTCAGGCATAGAGTTAAATAATAGCAAGCTATTAATATCCGAAAAACAAATATAACTGCCACAAGATGCAATAATTGCATCATTTAACATTTGAGGCTTAGTGTTTTTATTAGTATGTATATATTTAACACAAGAATTTGGGTATTTCTTTTGCAATTGGTTTAAGTTCTGCCCTGCAATTATTATCTCAATATTTTTTATTTTCTGATTTAACACTGAATAAAGCATTCGTTCTATTTCTGAATGCTTATTTGACTCTTCTTGAATTAAGGGAATTAGTATAGAAATCTTCATGGTCGCCTCTTAATGATTTAAATTTAGAGATTGATTTGCGTACAAAGCTTTTGCATTATAAGAACTCCTTGCCAATGGTGATGATGCAATATGTTTAATACCAAGTTCTTTAGCAAGCCCTTTATATTGCTCAAATTTTTGAATATCAATAAACTCTTTTACTTTTATTTGTTTGCTACTAGGCTGTAAATACTGCCCTATAACAACAATATCAACATTAGATTTTTTTATATCTTCTAAAGTCTTTAACATTTCATTTTCAGACTCTCCTAGTCCGACTAAAAGTGAAGTTTTTGTTTTTATCTTTGAATCTAATTTTTTTATTAACTTTAAAAATTCCTGTGATTTATCATAGTTTGCCCTCTTATCTCTTATATAAGGGGATAATTTACGTACAGTTTCCAGATTATGAGCTACCACATCTGGCTTGGCATTTAATAAAATATTTATATATTCTTCGTTTAAAGAGAAGTCAGGTACTAAAATTTCGACTATTATGTTATTATTAATATTTTTTATTTCTTTTACAGCCCTATAAAAATGTCTTGCTCCAAAATCTGACAAATCATCTCTATCAACGCAGGTTAATACAACATATTCAAGCCCAAGCTCCTTCGCTGCAAGCGCAATATTAAAAGGCTCATCATTGTTAAGCTTATTAGGCTTGCCTTTTTTAACAGCGCAGAATCTACAATTTCTTGTACAAGTATCGCCCATTAGCAAAAATGTAGCTGATTTTTCTTGCCAACATTTATTAATATTAGGACATAATGCTGATTGGCAGACTGTTTTTAGGTTATATTTATCTAGGACTTCTTTTATATTTAAATACACGCCTTCATCTAAGGCGCTTACTTTTAGCCAGTTAGGTTTTTTAATATTATACATACATTTATTGTAAATTAAATCTTTATATAAATAATTTACTCTGTTCGGTAGTTTTAGCAAACTGGTTTTACTAGGTATAATGTATTTATACGAATAAAAAGGACATTATCTATGAAATTTATCAAATTTATCTTTTCTGTTTTTTTGATAGTAATGTTTTGCCCTCAAATGCTAGCTCAAAGTTTTTTACCACACCATACAAGTAATATCAAATATCCGGGAGTAGGAGTGTGCTTAGTTAAGTATAATAAAGATGTATATTCTGAGCCTGATATATATAGCAGTAAAGTATATAAAATAAATCCTAATATGGATCCTAAGTCTATATTAGCCATAACACCTGATAATAATATTATTTTTGCAGCTGAGGATACTGATCGCAAATGGGTTCAAATAATATTAGAACAAAAAAAAGGAACTAAGGGCTGGATACCTCTTGCCAGTAATGAAAATTTTTTGCCGTGGCATAAATTTATTCATAAGTACGGCAATAAGTACGGGCTTTATACTTTTAATGACATACCTGATCAATATAAAAAAATATACTTATCGCCCAATGAATCTGCACAATTTCATAAGTTGGACTACTATAATCCCAAAATGATTAAACCTAAAATTGTTAGAGGCAATTGGGTGCTGGTTAGCGTTATGAACATTGACAGGAAAGTTTATATTGGCTGGATGAAATGGCGCAGCAATGAAGGTAAATTGCTTGCTTTTCCTAATTTTTTGTCGGGGAATTAATTCAATATCTCAGTACTGCATAAACTTTTACATCTTCTAACCTGAATTCTAGCAAGATTTTATCTTGAGATATTATTTTGGCTTGCGATTTTGGAATCTTAGCTTTTTTATCTAATTTAGTAATTTTACTAACTTTGACCTGACCAACAACGTTAGGACCATCTACAAGGCGAAGTTCATTTGTAGACTCTACATATTTAACTTGGTAAAATCCTGGCTTAATAAGCCTATTATAATCATCATAAGTATTAGTAGTCAAAATAACATTGGGAAATTTACTTCCTGGACCCATATCCTGCTTATGAAAATCTCTAACACCTGAGTGATAAACAGGATGACCGCTAAATTCTTCTGGGTCAACAAAAGAAATAAATAATCCAGCCATTATCAACAAATCTAGCATTTATAAACCAATATATTAGTCATCGTCATCATTGTCTTTGCTTTTTATTTTATCTTTTTTATCATTATCGTCATAGTCATTACTTTTCTTTTGCTCTTTTGGTTTATTGTAGTCATCATGCTTATCGCGCTTACCTTTTTCTTCAGGGTCATCTTCGACCATACATCTGTCACCTTTACACTTTGTTCCAGTAGGTAACACTTGAGAATTTAATGGGACAGCAGATTGTTCTTGCTTACGATGACGTCTATGACCGTTTCTTTTGTACATTTTATAATGCATTCTATGTTTTTTAATGCAATGAGGGCAATAAATATCATCACCTTTTATAAACAAAGCACCGGCTATAAGGCCAAACAGAACAGATAATATCAGAATTACATAGCCACAAACCAGAGCTATGCTTTTTACAAAGCCTTCTTGTCGATTAGAATTTATTAAGATTAAACATCCTATTCCAATGGAAATAGCAAAACATAAAAATCCAAAAAGTAGAATAGCAGCTTGGTGCATAATATTTCTCCTTTTATTTTAATGATTTTTCTATACTGCCATCTTAATTTAGCAGATTTAAGATAAATATTATGCCCTTATTGTCTAATTAGTTAATGAATATCTTAATAATTTATTTTTTTAATCTAGCTATAGTTTGTACCAGAGCTGCTGCTTTACTTTGGCATTCTTTATATTCAAAGTCAGCGTTAGAATCAGCAACAATACCAGCCCCTGCCTGAATAAAAAGCTTATTATCTTTTATTAATACTGTCCTTATTGTAATAGCCATGTTAACTTCATTATTAAAGCCAATAATGCCAATACATCCTCCGTAAGGTCCCCTTGCTTCTTTTTCAAGCTCATATATTATTTCCATAGCTTTAACCTTAGGAGCTCCAGAAAGAGTACCTGCCGGAAAACTTGCTGATATAAGATCGACAGCATCAAGATTTTCTTTTAGTTCTCCTGTTACATTGCTTACAATATGCTGTACATGAGAAAATTTTTCTATAATCATCAAGTCATCAACTTTTACAGTGCCATATTTACACACACGCCCCAGGTCATTTCTGCCTAAATCTACTAGCATAATATGCTCAGCTCGTTCTTTAGGATCTTGTAATAATTCATCAGCCAGTTTGTTGTCTTCTTGAAGATTTTTGCCTCTTTTTTTTGTACCTGCAATTGGTCTTACCTGAGCTGTTCCATCAGCTGAACCCTTTATCATAATCTCTGGAGAGGATCCAACAATTTTAAAATCTTCAAAATTTAAATAGTATAAATATGGAGAAGGATTAATACTTCTTAAGGCTCTATAGATAGTAAATCCGTCCAGCTCATCCTGCTTAACAGCAAAGCGTTGTGACAATACTACCTGAAAAATATCACCGTTTTTAATATGATCTTTAGCCTTATCTACCATATATTCCCATTCTTCTTTTGTTTTATTAGAAGAAATTGATATATCTACAGAATTCTCTGACAGCTCAATAGGTTTTAAAGAGTGCGGTGATCCTATTTTTGAATATATTTTTGATATTTTTTCCTGCGCTTCTAAGTAAGATTTTTCTACGTTGCAATCTTCATCAGCTAAAACATTACAGATTATATATATTTTGTGTTTAAAGTGGTCAAAAACCAATACTAATTCTGGAACTATAAGCCTTGATTCGGGAAAGGTAGTACACTTATCAACATTCTTATAAAAATCATCTAGCACTGGCTCAATAAATCTGACACTATCATAGCCAAGATAGCCAACTAGGCCTGGAGTATAAGGAATATCTAAGTCTTTTATGTCAAAATTCTTTAAAAAATTCTTTATTAATAAATAAGGATTGCTATTTTCCATAATTACTTGATTATTGATGCAGTTATAAGCCTTTGCTCCATTATTATCAGCGTCTATACTATATAATGCATCAATTCCAATAAAAGAATATCTGCCAAAATATTCACCTTTTTCAGCTGCTTCTAATAAAAAACTGCAGCTAGCTTGACTTGCAAGCTTATTATACAATGATACAGGTGTTTCAAGGTCCCCTATTAACTCACACCATACAGGAATAAAAACCTTTTTAGATGATCCTAAAGCTATTTCTTCAAAATCCTTTTTGTTCGAGCAAGTTTTAAACATATATACTACTCCATAAATATAATTATGTTATTTGGGGTAAAATTTAAATAATGTTTACTTTTTTTAAGTTGTGAGGATAAAACCTTATCTTGTTTATTTTATTATAAAAATAAAAAGGTTTACACAAATAACTATAATAACTCTTAAAATAAATTAAACTCTAATAAAGAATAGCTTATGAGTCGTATATAATTAAACTTAATTTTTGATTTTTTTTTAGTTATACTTAAAAGGTTTATAATAACTCTTGAATACTTTTCAGATTATTTAATAAAGTTAAAGCTAATAAAATAAAAATAATCTCTGAAAAGAATAATCTGGAATTTAATCGATGAGCAGTATAATATATTTAAAAATAATTAAATAGGTAAAATACATTATCATGAACATATTAAAACAAGAGTTCACTATAATAGGCAGTGGTATAGCGGGATTATATGCAGCTTTAAAACTAGCAGAACAAAACAAAAAAGTTCTTCTAATAACAAAATCATCACTCAGCGAGAGCAATACTCGCTATGCTCAAGGTGGTATTGCCGGGGTTTTACCGGAAAATAAACTAGATTCAGTAGACTTACATGTAAAAGATACCTTAAAAGCCGGTGCTGGACTTTCTAATAAAGAAATGGCAGAATTTATTTCAGAAAAAAGTGCAAGTGTAATAAATGATTTAATTAACTATGGACTACCTTTTGACCGTGATAAAAATAATAACCTATGCTTTGGACTAGAGGGTGCGCATAGCGTAAAAAGAATTTTGCATTCTGGCGGGGATGTTACCGGAAAAAATATGGAAACAATTCTGCATAACCTTGTTCAAAATAATCCTAATATTTCAATAAAAAGATACACTAACGCAGTTGAACTTCTTGTAAATTCAGATAATACTTGTAACGGACTGATTATATATGATGAAAACTCTAACTGTTACGAAGCAATTATTTCCAATGCGGTTATAATAGCAACTGGTGGAGCAGGACAGGTTTATAGCAACACAACCAATCCTAAAATTGCTACTGGTGATGGAATTGCTATAGCATACAAAGCCGGTGCAACCATACAAGATATGGAGTTCATTCAGTTTCATCCTACAGCCTTGTGTCAAAATCAAGATGGCACTAGATTTTTAATTTCAGAAGCTGTTAGAGGCGAAGGGGCTATACTTAAAAATAAAAACAATGAGATTTTTACATACAAATACGATAATAGAGGTGATTTAGCGCCAAGAGACATTGTGACAAGAGCTATTTTTTGGGAACTAGAAAAAACAAAAGCTAAACAAGTGTATTTAGATACATCCCCTATACCGGAAGATAAAACAAAACAACGATTTCCAGGCATAATAAAAACATGCAAAGAAAACAATATTGATTTTATTAATACATTAGTTCCTGTATCTCCAGCTGCTCATTATTTAATGGGAGGAATTAAAGTTAATAAAGAAGGCCATACAAGTATTAATAATTTATTTGCAATCGGTGAAACAAGTTGTACATCTTTGCATGGGGCAAATAGACTGGCTAGTAATTCTTTGCTTGAATGTATTGTAATTGCAAATGAGGTCGCCGCTTTCATAAATAATACAGATTTTAAAAATATAGAAATTAATGATATTATTGAGAGTCATCCTGAAATAGACAATATAATTCAAAAATATTCAACTAATAAACTGGAAAAAACATTAAATTTGTTTGAATTAACAGTAAAACTAAAGGATACAATGTGGCATAATGCTGGTATAGTACGCAGTAAAGAAAAACTTGCAACTGCATTAGATGATATAAAAGAATTAAAAACTAAATTTAATAAAAATTTTAAGTGTGCTAACGAAGAAGAGTATGAATTTAGGAACCTGCTTATTCTAGCAGAGTTAATTGTAAAAAGTGCGCTACTACGTAAAGAAAGCCGTGGCGCACACTTTAGGGATGATTATCCGCAACAGAATTCAATAGCAAAACATAGTTATATACAAAAAGGATTCCGTTATAAATGTCAAGAAATATGAATAAAAGTTAATGATTTTTTCTGAGACCAATCAGGGTCAAAAGGAGCAGAATTTCTTAATACTC
>JANQFW010000078.1 GCA_028277625.1 Candidatus Gastranaerophilales bacterium
GAGTATTAAGAAATTCTGCTCCTTTTGACCCTGATTGGTCTCAGAAAAAATCATTAACTTTTATTCATATTTCTTGACATTTATAACGGAATCCTTTTAGTCTATTTTTTGTACGTAAACAGTAACGCTTTCTATACTTTTAATTATAACTTTTTGACCTTCTTCTATAATAGAGTCATCAATTGATCTTGCTCGCCAATTATCACCGTGGGCCTTAATACGGCCTGTGTCTTGTGAATTATTTATTGTTTCAGATACCAGTCCTTCTTTATCAATTAATGCCTTTACTCCTGTTTTAGCTTTGTCTGCTTTTGAATAAAAAGCATTCCTAACAAGTGGCCTGATAACTACAAGGGTTAAAACACTAAATACACAAAAAGCAATGATTTGAGTAACATAATTATGATCAACTAAAGACTCAACGGTTGTTAATAGTCCCGCAATACCTAGCATTGCCAGAAATAAATCAGTTGGCAAAAGCATTTCCATCATTAAAAGCAAAATGCTAATAATCAACCAAATTAACCAAGCTTCCATAAACATTCTCCCAGATGCAGTACTTGATGATAGTAATCACCTTATTTTGATTTATTTAATATAGCTTATTTGTAGCATTTAATAATCAAGGATAAATATGATTTTTTTTAAAAAGACAAAAAAAAGAGTTATCTCAAAAATGATAGCTCTTTTTTTATTACAAATTTCTTTTTTTACCTTATTAACCTTGCTTTATATTAACCTATTAATTAATTTTTCTATTTTCATCATCTGTTACGTCAAATTTATCACATTCCTTTTTTGAAAGTTCTCTATTTTCAGAAATTGCTGTACCTATAATGCCACCCGCATTGGTGAATGTTCCTGATGGATCAATTGTTATACCGTTTTCTTCAGCCCTCATATGTACTTGAGAATCACAATCAGCAGTTGTAATTATTATTTGACCATCTTTATCAAATTCAATCTTGGTTCCATCTGCTAAAGTTTTTGTTGAGCCTTTTTCCAACGTTTCACCATTAAGTGATGCATTGCCTTTTTTGTCGAATCTTAAGTTGTCTTCCCCAATATTAACATTTGCAATACCTACTACTTGGGGGTTTTCTGGATCATCAGCTTTTACATATTTACCATCTATTTTTAAATTATCACCTTCAAATATATTATAAGTATGATTATCTATACCTTTGTGATCAAAATTAATTTCTTTACCGTTAGCCCCTATTAAGTGATAATGAGGATCTCCCCATTCACCTCGTGATGACTTATCAATATCTGTTGTTGGTGTGGAGTCTACTGTATCTTTTGTATCTTTGGATTTTTTACCAGCTATATAGCCCATCATCCACGCCATAAACATTAGCATCTTTTGTTTTGCCGGATGCATTTGAGGTTGTTGACTAGGTCCTGCGTATTGCTGGGCTTGCACTTCAGAATACTCTGTATCTGCCTGGGACTCTTGGTATATTGATGGTTGCTGTAAAAGTTCAGCTATCCAGCCAGGTATTCCTGGCAACCCACCCTGAGGTTGTCCGTATTGCGGATATGGTGGTGGATATTGTGTTCCATATTGAGGTTGTCCGTATTGCGGATATGGTTGTAGATATTGTGTTCCATATTGAGGTTGTCCGTATTGCGGATATGGTTGTGGATATTGTGTTCCATATTGAGGCTGCCCGTATTGCGGATACTGTGTTGGATAATGAGGTTGTCCAACCGTAACAAAGATAGCAACGCCTAGTGGCTGTTGACTATTTGGGTACTGAGGGGCTGGAGCTGATCCACAGAATACCGCTGGCGGAGCCTGTCGAACGGCTGTATTATACATAATATTTCCTCTAAACCTTATACTACCTTATAGTTTAATTATTTTTATCTAATAGCTTATAAAATTAAAGCTGAAATTTTATTTTAGACGTATATTGGTATTACATTAGCTCCTACTGCTTGAGGATATGCTACTTGGCCATATCCTGGCTGTCCAAATTGTAGATCTGGGCTGTATGTTGGATATGCAGGTTGACCATATTGCGGAATCGGATATGCCGGTTGAGCATACTGTGGAGTTGCATATGCGGGTTGAGCATACTGTGGAGTTGGATATGCGGGTTGAGCATACTGTGGAGTTGCATATGGCATTGGAAATATTGATGGTTGAGGATATCCTAAGCATCCTCCAGGTTGATAGGAGCCAGCGCTACCCCCAGGGTTATAAATTTGTGATGCTAAATAGGGATAAGCTACTTGTTGACCATTAATACACATAAATTCCTCCTCGAATATTTTTTACCTTACACTTTACTTAATATACTTATTAATATTTAAGTCTAATAGTTGTTTAGTTTGTTTTATTAAAATTAAATTTTGGTTTATACATATATTGGTATTACGTTAGGCGGTACTGGGTACGGTCCTGCTCCTACGCCAATCCCAGGAATTTGACATTGAATTGGTAGATTTGGTGAGTATATTGGTGGATTTGGTGGATAACAGTTTGCTCCAGGTTGTGGGTACCCTATAGGAGGGTAGTGTTGATGAGTTGGGCACTGAGGTTGCCCGTACATTGGATATTGAGGTTGTCCATACTGTGGAGTTGGAAATATTGATGGCGAAGTATATCCTGAAACTCCCGTAGTTGGAAAAGTACCATATCCTGGATTGTATGGTGGTGGCGTTACCACACCAGGCCAAGTCGCTTGTTGATGACTAATACACATAAATTCCTCCTCGAATATCCTTTACTTTATACCTTTAACCCTTATTAAAATCCAAGCCTAATAGGCGCTTAACTTACTTTTTAGATAGCCGAAGCAAGTTAATCTTTTTTTGATATTAGAAATATTTATTTAAAAGTTTTTAATATTAATTAGTTTTCAAACTTAATATTCATCTGATTTAGATACAGCCTAAAACAAGACAATATTGTTTTGTTATATAAACTTTACCTTTATTTATACCTTATTCAAATCTTTTCTATTATTAAAAAAACAAATAAAGGTATAAAATTGCTAAAATTCTAAAAATTAATCAATGAATATTTTTCAAAAAACAGACTAAATCTTTTTTACACTGCTTAGCAATTAATTTTTTGCTTATTTTTTTATAGTGTAGATTGCTTATACAGGTTTTCAATTAAATTTTAGATTAATATTTTTCAGAATTACCTATAATGCAGTTGATTAATCTGAAAAATATTTTAGAGTTAGTATAGGTGATAAAACCTACTAAGCCGAATAACGAAATTTAAAAAGCGCTTGTGCTAGGTAAGTTTATTATTGTATAATATACAAAAATGTAGACATATTATTTAAGTTATATTGATTAGGTAACATGTTCTCATAAGGTTGTATTAAACTTATAAGTAAAATTGAAATGAATAGTAAAAAAATTTTACTCGTTTTTAATAATGAGGCAGGCAAAAGCAACTATAGGCAAAAAAAACTCTTTATTCTTAAAATGCTTAAGGATAAAAAGTGTCTGTTTAAAGCAATAAATTTAGCTAACCTAGAAAAAGAAAAACTGGAAGATTACTCAACAGTTGTCACAGTTGGTGGCGATGGAACAATATTAAGAGTAATTCCATTTATTGCCAATAAAGATATACGCCTTTGCATTATCCCGTGTGGTACAGCTAATTTGTTTGCAGCGCACTTATGTATTCCGTTTAATATAAAAAAAGCAGTGGATGTGTTGTTTAATGGTAAATCAACTACTGTTGATCTTGGTAAGGCCGGTGATGAGTACTTTGCTTTAAGAATAGGGCTGGGGTATGATGCAGATATTATCAATGGTACAAAGCGAGTCTGGAAAAAAAGGATTGGATACTTAGCCTATTTAATTCAAGGAGTTTTAAAAACTTTTAAACTATCAAATAAAGCTTATAAAATAACCATGGATAATAATACCTTTGTAGTTAATGCAAATGCAATTATAGTAGCTAATGCCGGTAATATGTTTAAAAACTTTTTTACCGTAGCACCTAAGGGTTCTGTAATAGATGGCAAGTTAGATGTTTTTATTATGGCTACTAAAAATACATGGGAGTTTGTGTTTGCAATTTCTCATATTGTGTTTAAAACTCATAAAAAAAGTTCTAACATTATTTATGGACAGGTAGAAAATATTAAAATAGAGGCTCAGGACAAAAAATTAGTACACATTGACGGAGAGCCTTTTGCAGAGTCTATTCTGGATATTAGTGTTATTCCTCAAGCCTTAAGAGTTGCAGTGCCTGAGTTGACAACATATTAAAATTAAAAACTTTCTTATCAGTAAAAATATCTTTACTCTATTTAATTTATTGGAAACAAATAAAAAAATTAGTATAATATATTTATGCTTAATCTTTTAAAAAACAAAATAAAGATAAATGGGTAGAGAGTAGAATTAAGAAAGTTGATTTATGAAAAAAACAAAACTATTATATTTGTCACTGGCTTTGGCTCTGTTTTTTGGTGCATCGCAAAAGACCATTGCTAGTATGAGCGGCTATGAAAAAGTTACAAACAATCAAAGGGTTATCGAAGCGTTGGAAATGTTAAAAGGTACAGCCGGAGAGTTTTCTCGTAAAGCGATTTTAGGACAAAACTTGACCGGTAAACCGATGAAGATTTTATTTAGAAATTTAGGTGAACTCTCAAGAAAGCATGCTGCAGGTGATGCGCTTGGCTGGAAAGAGAACGGACAACTGTACATATTTATTAATCAAAAGCATAAAAATGCTCCAATTCCAGCATTGGCTAGTTTATTAAGTCATGAAGCTTTACATCAGGATAGATATAACTCAATAAGTGAAGAAACCTATGCTTGGAGTTTGGAAGCTTATGTGTGGTTGCAATTAAAAGAAAAATATCCTAACCTTGGGAAAGGTAATTATCATCCTCTTGTTCAAAGAGAGAACATACTTGGCGATATGTATAAAAAAGCAAATTATACATCTGATTTAATTAGGCAACAAATTAGAATGAACCCTGCTTATTCGGACTTACCTCCTAATTCTCCAGGGTTTGTCAATAAATAGCATTATTTTTAGAATTTAAATACGCCTGGCGGCCGACAAATATAATATCATTGCCATATTTATTTTCGAGCTTCTATATAACAAAAATCTCCTTTAAAACTGCATCAATAGACTGGAATACTTTAAATTCCCAGTCTGTTGGTGCTTTTATTAGTTGTTTATTAAAAATCACTTTATAAGCTTTAACAACATTCTCTTCTTGCCTTTGCTTGAGAGAATGTTGTTTTATTTCAGTGGTAATATTTTTTTAATGTGAATTTATGAAATTCTAAATTCTATAAATAAATATAAACAAATTAGTAGCAATAATTTTTTTTAGAAGGTTTGATATAAATAGTAGAAAAATGAGAAATAAATAACTAAAAAAATATAGATATAAAAATAATTGTTTAGAGAGTACCACCAAAATATTTTTAAAAATGATAGAAGGACTTTTAAATGAGTAGTGTATTAACAAAGTTAAGTCAACAACAAGTTTCAAACCATAAGACAAAATTTAATCAAACTAAAAACGTAAATTTTGGTAATTCTGCTCCTGTGGTAATACAGCAAGTACAGCCTGCAGCTCAGCAGTCTATGTCTCAATTAAATCAACTTCAATCAAGTCAAATGATGTACAATCAGCCGGCTGCATACAATCCGTTTCAACAACAAGCACAAGATTCAAAAACCAAATGGGCCGTAGTAGCAACAACAAACCTTTTACAAGGAGATGTTGCTGCCTACAATTTGGATAAATCTAAGTTGTATGATGAAGCATTACTCCAAAGTAACTCTTTAAGCAATCCTGTTATTAGACAATTAATAAAAGCTCCTAGGGCGATAGACGATGCAGGCGGACATGATAATAAACTGCTAGCTGACGCAATACCTAAGCCGGGGACTAATTGGCGACAAGATCCAAGATTTAATCAGCTTGCAGCAATGGGAATGCAAGAATTGCAGCAAAAAGGCGCATTATCCAAGCAAATGGTATATTCAATGACCAATATGGTAAAAGCTTATTATACACTGCCTGATGGTGTGAGTGAATTAAAAAAGCTAGAGCTTAGAGGAAACTTGGCTGACTATAATCAAGTAAAAACTAAAGGTGGAGAACTGTTAAAAGATAAAGTGCCAGCTCAATATATAAAAGCAGCCAATCATATTGTACAAAACTGGAAAAATCTATTAAGAGAAACTCCAAAACAAACAAAAAGCAGCTTAATTCCTTTGCCAAAACCATTTATAATACCAGGTGGACGATTTGATGAAATTTATTATTGGGACAGTTATTTTACAATTTTGGGCTTGAATAAGTCCGGTGAGGCTACTAAAAAAGTGGCAAAGGGAATGGTAGAAAATTTTATGTACATGACAGATAAATTAGGCTTTATACCTAATGGCAACCGTGTATATTATTTAAGCCGCTCACAACCTCCATTCTTGCCTCAAATGATTGAAGCTGTTCGCCCTACTGAAAAAGAAATTAAAACAGATTCAGCCTCTAAAGCTTGGTTGGAAAAAGCTTATAAGTCAGCTGTACATGAATATAAGAGCGAATGGATGGATGGTCCTGAATATGTAAATGAATACGGCTTAAACAGATACTTTGATCAAAAAGATGTAAAGAGGTTAGAAAGTTGGAGTACAGACAACTTAGAAACTCCTAACACTAAAGAATTCTTTATTAATGAACGTACAGAAGCTGAGACAGGTTGGGACTTCTCAGATAGGTTTAAAAATAGAGCTACTGATCATTTGCCTGTAGACTTAAATGCTATTCTGTTTAAAAATGAAAAAACTTTTGAAAAATGGGCCAATATGCTTGGTAGAGAAGATGAAGCTAAACAATGGAGCGATAGAGCAGATTTTCGTAAGCAGCAAATGCAAAAGCTTATGTGGAATGAAGCAACAGGCATGTTTTCTGATTATGATATGAAAGAAAAAAAAGTTACAGATTATAAGAGTTTAGCCGGTGCATTCCCTCTTTGGGCAGAAGCTGATAAGCCGTTAGAAAAAGTGACAGACAGAGATCATCTTTGTACTGCCGAACAAGCTAAAAAAGTCAGAGATAACTTGGTTCAAAACTTTGAATTCGACGGTGGTCTTGTAAATTCACTTGGTACTCCTAATGTTGATCGTCAATGGAACTATCCAAACGGTTGGCCAAGCACAGAGTGCATAGCTATAGAAGGCCTTGAAAAACAAGGATTCTTAAAAGATACTCAAAGGATTAGCACAAAATGGCTAGACCTGAACACTAAAGTGTTTAATGAGCAAGGTAAGTTTATAGAAAAATACAATGTTGTCAGAAACAGCCCTGAAACAGGCGGAACTTATCCGCTGCAAGATGGATTTGGATGGACAAATGGTGTTTATTTGCACTTGTTAAATAATGTGGCTGGCAAGTATTAAAAATTAAATATATTTAATATAGAATAAAAAACCAGATATATTTATCAATTCTGGTTTTTTATTTTTGTAATAAAATAATTTTTCTAGTTGTATAAAAAATTTTAATTTGTTAATATGAGGTTAAATTTAAGGAAAATATATTTAATATGGACATAATACCAATAAAGAAAAATAAAGTCAGAAAAAATGGCAGCGAAGTTGAAGTATATACAATTCCTGCGCTCAGCATAAATTTATCAGATAAAGTAGCTAAAAAAGTCCCGCATCCAAATGGAAATAGTACAATGTCTTTTTCTACTTTGGAAAGGGCGATAAATGCAATACAATTAGCAGGTTATTCTTACTCTGACGGTGGTAAGGTTGTTTTGCCACGTGTAATTGACACAGTCGGTTTAGTTGATATAAAGCAACCATTAATAACTTTATTAAACGATAAAAGCTCTTCTGTAGTTCTATCAGCTATTTATGCCTTGGGTGAAATTAACTGTGAAGAAGCTATAAGCCCACTGATAAACTTGTTGGAAAAAGATGATAATACACTTAGGGAAAGAACAATTCAATCTTTGGCTAAAATTGGCTTACCGGCGATTAGGCCCCTTCTTTCAACAATCAATGATAACAATTGGATAAAGCGTAATGCTGCAATTATTTGCTTGGGTGAGATATCAGAACTACACCCTATAGATCCACATAAAATTTTAGAAGCCGTTATTGCTAAACTGGAAGACCCTCAGTCTGTAGTCAGAAGTTCTGCTGCTATTGCTTTAGCTAAAATTTATAAAAATACGATAACAAAAAATAATAAACAAAATTAGCGTAGTGGTTATTTAGGCAATTACTGGAGTCAATGGAGTATATCCAGCTCTTATTTCTTCAAGATAGTTCTTGCCAACTCTTTCTTCTACAGCGTTTGCGTTTCCTATCCAAACTTTTTCTTTTTCTTCTATTTTTAGCTTGGATGAGTAATTATCAACTTTATCTTTATTTTTATCTAAATAATTATACAGCTCTCTTTTGGTTATAGTTTTTGGTGTTGCAAAATTCCATTTTGACCAGTGTTGTTTTTTTGATAGAACCGCAAATCCCTGATTTAGACCAAAGATTGATGGTTTATTAATTTCTTTATATAATTTTTTATCCTCTTCTAAAAGAATTTTTGCAGCTTCTATCAGGACAGTTGGATTATTTTTATTTTCTATTATTTTGTTTAAATCATTTACTTTAAACTCACCATCTTTTTTACCATTTGCAGCTCCGGCAACGTCAACTTTGTCAAAGTACTTGAATATAATTTGCACTGCCTCTGCTTTTGTCATAGTTATTTTATTTTCACTACTTGATGCTTTCTCTAGACCATAAGCTTGCCCTTTAAATACACTTTGAACACCCATTTCATTCCCCTTTTAAATTCCTATACAAAAAATATTAAATTTTCACATTAATATTCTTTGAACTTATCCCCATCTATAATTATAAAAACAATTTTATCTAAATAATTGCTATAATCTCAAAAAAATTAAAAAATGTAGAAAATATATTATTATTTGCTTATTTATTTTGTAGACAGATAAATAGCATTTTTGATATATTTTTTGTTTTTATTAATATATAGGTTTTATGTTTCATATCTTATTTCATTTAGTTAGTTTAGTTACCAAAAAAATTAAAAAAGTTAGAGAGGATTAGCATGGGTTTAGGACTTGCTAGAGGTATTGTTAATACCGTATTTAGTGCTATTGGCAAAGGCAAAAGCTTAAAAGGTCGTAAAGGCAAAAAAAGTAAAGGTTCCAAGCGTAGAGGTTCTAAAAGTAAAAGTAGGGGTTCCGCAAGTAAAGGATTAGGACTTGCTAATGGCATTATTAATACAGTATTTAATGCAATTGGCAAAGGCAAATCCCTCAAAGCAAAAAAATCTTCCAGCAAAGGATCAGACCTTGCTAATGGTATTGTTAATACAATGCTTAATGCGCTTGCTCAGGGGCAATCCCTTAAAAGTAATGATTTTAGCGATAGTGATTGTACATGTCAGTGTACTTGCCCAACAGCAAAGAATGGGCTAGAGGTTAACCTTAATGTTGATGACACCGTCTTTGATGGTAACGGTCTTAACATTGAGTGTGGCGACGGTGTAGGATTAAAAATAGAAAGGGGTGGTTTTATAGGATAAAATAAATATTTATAGCCACTTTACAGATTACCAGTTTGAAGAGTCTAAAATAAGTAAATGTTTTCCAAATTTTTTGTAAGAGTTTAATTGGTATATGTAAAGTAGTGCAATATACAGCAGGGCGAGGCTGGCAAATTGTTGGCCTTACCTTGTTTATATTTATATTATTTTTTGTAAATACTGGTTAATAATACAGATAATTTTTACTTTTTTTATGGTCTTATTATTATTAATCTTATTTAATTGACAAATTAAAAAGTTGATGCTGTTGGCAATTTTTTTTGTTTTGATGTTTTATAAATATGTAGAAATGTCTAGTTTGAATTTTGGTCAGGGCTTGGGAATAAAATGGAAGTATCTTCTAGATCTATCTTGATAAATAAAAATAAGCAAAATGTGCCTAATCAGCAGGCATGTTTAGATAATAATCAATCACAGCAAAGCTTTAAGGGTGCGGTTGATGTCTTAACAGTTCCTTGTACCAAGTTGGTAGAATCCATGGAGACAAGAAAAATAGTTGAGTTTTGTGCACTAGATATAGTTAGCACTATAGCTCCACGAGTTTACTTGGGCTTTAAAAGAAATCAAGAAGAATTAGGCCATCCAAACTACAAAGTTGCGACTGAGGTAGCTCTTAGAGAATTTGTGACAGGTCCTGGAATGGTTTTAATACCAGCGTTATTTATATCTACGTGCGGTTGGTTATCAGGTAAGGCAGCTAATCTTCAGTTTAATACAATAGATAAGCTAACTAATATATTTAAAGGGTCTGCTAAAAATATTAAAAATGCAGCTAACCCTGCTGAAGAATTCTATGAGGCTGCTCTAAAGAAGGCCTTTAATGGCAAGAATGAAATATCAGCTGAGAATCTTAAATTTATAAAAGATAAATTAGCTGATATCACAAATAAAGCTAAACCAAGAAAAGCTAAAAAAGACGCTAAAAAAGCTATAGCAGATAAGCTTATTGAATTAAATAAAAAAATTGGTTTAGAAAATCTAAAAACACCTGAAGAAATCGACTTTGGAAATGGCTTAAAAATTAAAGCTTCTAAGGTTAGCGACGCGTTAACTGCATACGCAGGAGATATTATTAAAAAAGTAAAAGATAAGAATGATTTTTCTGAAGACGCTATAAAAAAAGTTGTCAAAACGCCAGTTCGAGGCAGGGCAATTTGTATTGCATCAGCATTAATATCAACAGCTGTATTTTTATGGTACACTCCTAAAATTTATCAAAGAAGTAAAGAATACCCAGGTCTAGAAGGTTTAAACAAGCCTAAGAATTATGAAAAGAAAGCTTAGTAGCGGCAAGGAAATGAATAGAAGATGATAGGCAATAATTACGCAAACTTGGCTAAAAACAAAAATTTTGCAGCAACGCAAAATAATACATCTAATAATGCCGGATCAGCACCAGCTTTTAAAGGTGCTACTAATAAGCTTGCGGATTTTGGAAAGAAGTATTTTGACTTTTGCGGTATAGACATGCCCTTCATTGCCCTTCCTTTTTACACATTTGGTATTGTATTAACTTCAAGGATTTTGAAAGCAAGAGATGAAAATGAAAAACGGGAAGTATTTACTCGTGATGCTGCTACTATCGGTACAATCTTATTTGGAGTGCCGGTTTTAAATAAGTTATTTGCTAAGTTTTCTCGTAATATACTAAATGTACCAATATCTCTTAAGCCTGATGTTGAGACTAAAACCATTTCACAAAAAATATTTAGCCCTATAAAAAAAATATGGGGCGAAGATTTAGCTGGTTTTGACAGGCTAAAGCATTGGTTTAAATATGATGGAGCTGCAACTAAAGAAAATTTTTTAAAGAATATAGTAAAAATAGGCAAAGAAGGTAGTGATAACAGCCTTGGCAAACTATTTAGCCGCGCTTCATCATTAGATAACGAATTAAGGGATAGCTTAAAAGGCGCTTTTGGTCTTAGTAAAATTTCTGAGTTAAAGGGTAAAACAAACTCTGAAATTATAAATAAGCTAGTATCTACTGAAGGGAACGCTGTTTTCGCTCGTTTGAAAGATGATAAAAATGGTTTATTAAAAATGGCAAAGATTGTTAAGAGTATTCCAGGTGTTGCTAATATTGCTCTGGTCGCTAGTATGTTAGGTATATTTATTCCTTGGTTTAATGCTCATAAAACCAAACAAATAATGGCTGCAAAGCTTAGAGATACTGAGAGTAAAAATATAACAAGTAGCAGTGCTACTAATAATAAGCCATCCCAAGATTCTACAGAGTCTGTAAAATTAAATAACTCTCAGCAGACCCTATTTAAAAGCTTTATTAGAAAATAACTTAAGGGACCCCATCTAGTGTCCCTTAAGTTATTGATATGCTTTGTAATCATAAAATATTTATGCGACTAGTCCTGATCCTCCTTTTTTTAATCCTGTTCCAAGGCTTGCTTTGTCGCCGTTTAAAAGTTTAATAAGTAGCTTGGCAGCCTCTAGTGTTGTGTCTTTTCCTTTGCTTGATTCTTTTCCTTTTCCGCATCCGCACTTAGATTTTGTGCTTGCAGCTTTTTCGCCTCCGCCGCCAGCTTGTTTGGCTTGCTTAAGTTCTTTGCCTTTGCCAACTGCGCCCATGACGGTATTTACTATGCCACTGGCTAATCCTAACATGCATTAATCCTCTCTCATTTAGTAATTTCTTACGATATCAATGAATTATATTTTGTACTAACTCTCTATATATATAAAAACAAAAAATGTATAAAAAATGTTCTTTGTTTATTTCTATTTAAGGCAAAAGGAATTAATTTTAGTCGGTTACGACAACTTGCTTAATTATTAAGTTTTTAATTAATAATTTTTATTTGATTCTTATTTAATTGACTAAAAGAAATGTGTGGCGTATTCTCATTAAGTAGATATTATATATAAACAGATCTGAAACTTGATTGAGGAGCAGTATAAAAGTTAAAGTAAGAGGAAAGGGGTTTTTAGATGGAAAGAACGTTTATTGCTATAAAGCCAGATGCTGTACAAAGAGGACTTATTGGACAAATTATAGAGCGATTTGAAAGAAAAGGGTTTAAAATTATAGCCTTGAAAATGATGCAATCAACAAGAGAATTGGCAGAAAAACATTATGAAGAGCATAAAGGCAGAGACTATTTTGAAAGATTGGTTGAGTTTATAGTGAGCGGGCCTATTGTAGCTATGGTTATAGAAGGTGACAATGCAGTCGCTGTTGCCAGAAGAATGATGGGTTCAACTAAGCCTCAAGAAGCTGAGGTAGGAACTATAAGATTTGATCTTGCTCAAGTAAAAGAGATGAATATTATTCATGGTTCTGATAGTGCAAATAATGCAAAAAGAGAAATTGGCGTATTCTTTAGTGAAGCTGAGTTAATTGACTGGGAGCACAATGCAGAGCGCTGGTTATACGAAAAATAAAATAAGGAGTGGCAGTAATAAGTGTCTTCTAATAATCAATTTAAATATGAATTAATAAAAGAGTGTCCAAAAACAAAAGCTAGAGCAGGTGTTTTTCATACTCCGCACGGTGTTATAGAAACACCTGTTTTTATGCCTGTTGGCACAAATTCTTCGGTGAAGATGATGACTGGGCATCATTTAAGAGAAACAAATGCATCTATAATTTTATCGAATGCTTATCATTTGTACTTAAGGCCCGGGCATAAGCTGGTGGAAAAGGCTGGTGGGTTACATAACTGGATGAATTGGGACAAACCTATTTTGACGGATTCAGGAGGTTTTCAGGTATTTAGCCTTGCACACTTGAATGACATTACTGAAGATGGCGTAAAGTTTAAAGATCCCAAAGGTGGCGATGTTCATTTTATGACACCTGAGTTGTCTATGCAGGTACAAAATTCTTTAGGTGCTGATATTATTATGGCTTTTGATGAATGTGCGCCTTATCCTTGCTCTTATGAGCCGGCAAAGGAAGCAATGGGTAGAACTCATCGTTGGCTAAAAAGGTGTATAGATAGTCATAAAAGAAGTGATCAGGCTTTATTTCCAATAGTACAAGGCAGTGTTTATGATGATTTGCGTATAGAAAGTGCTAAAGTTATTGCATCTCATGAAGCTTATGGATATGCGATTGGTGGCGTTAGCGTGGGAGAATCCAGGCAGGAAAAGAATAGAATAGTTGACTTGGCTGCACCTTTATTGCCGAATAATAAACCTAGATATTTGATGGGAGTTGGAACGCCGGAGGACTTATTAGATGGTGTTTTAAGAGGTATTGACATGTTTGATTGCGTCTTGCCTACCAGAAATGCTCGTCATGGTAGTTTTTTAACCGATAGTGGACGTGGTATAATTAAAAATAAAGAATTTGAAGAAGATTTTGGACCATTGATGCAAGGATGTGAGTGTTATGCTTGCAAAAATCATAGCAGAGCTTATATTAGACATTTGTTTAGAGTTAATGAGCCTACTGCCGGGGTATTAATGTCGATCCATAATATTCATTATCTTGTTAATATTATGAAGCAGGCGCGCGAAGCCATTATTGAAGGTACATACCTTGAGTTTTACCGGGCAAAATTACAGGGGCTAGGCGTTGAACTTGCGTTGTAAATCTGGCATTAAATGAGAGTTTTTTATATATTGTTAATTTTTGTTTAAATTTACATAGGATGCTATAAATATAGTAAACTATTTAGCCGATTTTATTTTTATAAACTTGATTTATGTCGGAAGGATAATTTAGAAATGTTAGAAGTATGTTTAGTTTTATGTTTTATTTCTTATGATTTGTTAGCACTTAATAAAGCAAAGTAATAAAAAAGCAATGACAAATTCCCTTTTGTAATACAAAAAGTTTGACATTGCAGCCTAAAATTTTTATTTTTTAGATATAAACTCACTAATAATGAGGCTTTTTCTTATTCAGCGCTTCTTTTTTATTGCTGTTTATATCTATAATATTATTATTTATTTGATTATTTTCATTTTGTAAAGCATTAGTATCGCCTGCTGGAGTAGCATCAGCCACCTTTGCAACAGTCGGTGTTTCTTTGAAATTCTTTAAATTCTCCAGCTTAGAACCGGAGCTGGTTTTTACAAGCTTATACTTGCCAAGCTTAAAATTATCAAGCCTATCCCATGCATTAACATACAGGGCCTGTTGTTTTACCTCTTGCTTTGCCTCTTCCCAGGCTTGCTCTATAAATTTGTTTTGCTCTACAGCGTGTATTTTCCTCTCTTTGCGCCTCTTAGCTTTGTATGCTCTTTCTTCTCTGTCGCGTTCCTTGCAATCCTTGTAATACTCGTAGTGCTCATTATACATTTGTTCTTCTTTTTCAGGAGTTGCAGGCTCGTCTTTCCAGGTTTCGTAGCTGAAATATTTAATTTCGTCTTTTTTGTAAGGGTCGTAATATTTATTACGAGCTAGTCTTAAATAATCATCTTTTAAGCATATGTTATGTTTGACTTTTTCGAGTTCAAACTGAGATTTGCGCACGCAGCGAACTTTGTATAGCAGCTCTTTGTGTGCATCTATTATTCTAATCAGAGGATTCTCAGAAAAACCCTCATGGTAAGGCGGGTAGGATATATCTTTAGTATCTGAACTTGGGCAATCTTTTGGTATTGGCAGGTGAACAATTTCTTTAACGTCACTATATCCCACTTGATCTGGGACTTGATCCATAAATAAATCTTGATTCAAGTGTATTTGCTTTAGTTCAGATAATATTTTTTTAGTAACATTTGTCAGTTTTTTGAATAAACGCTCACTTTCGGCGGTTCCTTCGGGTAGTTCGTATTCATTGATTGACCAGGGTCTTAGTACCACAAATTCTGTGGGGAATTCTATCTTTAATTCTGCAAAGTCGCGCAGCATCAGTGGGAATATATCTGACCATTTGTGATAATTATCGAATTTTTCTTTTATTATTTCGACTTCTTCGAGGATTCTTTCATTTATCTCGCTTAAGGCACTAACTGCACGGAGTTGTTTTGTTGAAAATTTTGATCTTATTTCCTCAGGTACAAAAGTCCTCACGAGTGAATAAGTTTTTTTTGCGAGGTCTTTTAGTCCGGTTGAGTTTGTTTTAAAGCCTTCCGGTTCTTTGGGCTTTCTTCTGTGCAAGTCTTTTGCTTTTTTTCTGTCTTCGATGGTTTCAATTATATTCATTGTAAAGCCTTGAAGGGTCATATTAATGAATTCCATTTTTTGAATCAGGGCTTTGCTCCATTCGCCTGTGCGCATTATATTCAAAAATTCTTTGCCGACTACATCAAATTCCATTTCTGAAGTT